>NZ_LYXG01000039.1:0-348 GCF_001663515.1 Halomonas sp. G11 | reverse complement strand
GCGGTCACCCGCGAGCTTGCCGAGCGCGAGTACTGCGTGCAGTACCGCGAGACCGACCTCGCCTTTATCGAGCGCCTGGCCGCGGAAGAGGGACTGTTCTATTTCCATCTGTTTGATGAAAAAGGCGAGGATAGTGATGGCGGCGCCCATCGGCTGATCTTCGCCGACGACCCACAGATGCTGGCAAGCCTAGGCGAGCGCAGCTACCACAGCCGCGCTGGCGGCACCGCACCCCTGCGCCATGTGCGCAAACTCAGCCACACCGCCCGGGTGGCGAGTTCGTCCGCCGCGCTGAAAGACTACAGCTTTAAAAATCCCGCCTATGCGCAGCTGCACGACCACCTGGGC
>NZ_LYXG01000038.1:0-788 GCF_001663515.1 Halomonas sp. G11 | reverse complement strand
TCGAAGCTGATGGCGTCGTTCTCGCTGACGTTGGTGCCGCCCGCGAAGGTCCAGGTGCCGTCACTGTTGACCGTCAGCGTGCCGCTGCCGGTGTCGATGGCCTCGCCCAGGGCGTAGCTTTCACCGCCGAACTCAACCGCGGTGCTGCCCGCGCCGTCGGCGCCGACGTCTTGTGTCCAGGTGCCGTCGATGACGTCACCGCCTTCGGTGGCCTCAGCAGGGCCGCTCAGGCTGTTCTCGGGCTGGGCGTCGTTGACGGTCATGTTGACCGTGGCCGTGGCGCTGTCGCCATCGGCTTCGCTGGCAACGACGTTCAGGCCGTTGATGGTCAGTTCGTCAACGCTGGTGTCGTGGGGCAGCGCGCTGAGCAGCTCAGCGGTCACCGTGACGCTGCCGCTGGTCTGGGCGTTGATCGTGCCGGTGTTGGACAGGCTCAGTCGGAGGACGTCGTTACCGTTCAGGCTGCCCACCAGGTTGCCGCCGGTGTCGGTGGTCCAGGTCAGGTCGCCGTCCAGGCCGTTGACCGTGAGGCCGTCGGTGTCGCCGAAGGCGAACGTGGTGAGGTCGTCGCTACCGGCGGTGAAGGCCAGGTCACCGGACGTAGTGTCGGTGTCAGTGCCTTCGGTGTCGGCATCGGTCAGCGTGAGGCTGAGGGTTGCGCCTTCGCCGCTGCTGTCGCCCGGGGTCGGGCCGTCGCCGTCGACCACGCTCACCGTGTGGGTGCTGCGCGCCACGTCGTTGTCGCTGTCCGTGGTCACCAGGTCGAAGCTGATGGCGTCGTTCTCGCT
>NZ_LYXG01000037.1:0-512 GCF_001663515.1 Halomonas sp. G11 | reverse complement strand
GACATGCCCGCCTCCGCGGCCATGAAGTCGTGCATCGATATCTCACCCGCCTTGACCTGCTCGGAGAGCTGCCACACCACGGTGCCGGAGCCGATATCCTTGCCCTTGTGCTTGCCGTTGAGCATCGGTCCGCCGGTGACCACGATGGTGGGGATATCGCAGCTGGCCGCCCCCATCAACAGCGCCGGGGTGGTCTTGTCGCAGCCCACCAGCAGCACCACGCCGTCCATGGGGTTGCCGCGAATGGCTTCCTCCACGTCCATGCTGGCCAGGTTGCGGGTGAACATGGCCGTGGGGCGCAGGTTGGACTCACCGTTGGAGAACACCGGAAACTCGACCGGGTAGCCGCCCGCTTCCAGGATGCCCTGCTTGACGTGCTCCGCCAGCTTGCGGAAATGCGCGTTGCAGGGCGTCAGCTCCGACCAGGTGTTGCAGATCCCGATAATCGGCTTGCCCTGGAACTCATGGTCAGGAATGCCCTGATTCTTCATCCAGCTGCGGTACATGAAGCC
>NZ_LYXG01000036.1:0-723 GCF_001663515.1 Halomonas sp. G11 | reverse complement strand
CACGACACCGACAGCCTCAACCGCGACTGGCAGGCCATCAGTGTTCTTCACCACGGCGAGCAGCCCCAGGCGCTGGAAGAGGATGGCATCACGCAGGGGGATGCCAACGGGATGACCCGCTACCACAACCAGGTCACGCTGATCCCCGGCGACGCCCCCTGGCGGGCGACTCCCAACCCCAAACCTCGCGTCGATGGGCCCCAGGTCGCCTTTGTGGTCGGCCCGGAAGGCGAAGAGATTCACTGCGACAAGCACGGCCGGGTCAAGGTCCAGTTCCCCTGGGACCGCTATGCCGAGCCGAATGAAACGGCCAGCTGCTGGGTGCGGGTTGCCCAGGGCTGGGCAGGCGGCGGCTACGGCAGTATTGCCATTCCCCGTATCGGCCACGAGGTCATCGTCTCGTTTCTGGAAGGCGACCCCGATCAGCCGCTGGTGACCGGGCGGACTTACCACGCCGTGAATACCGCGCCGTATCCATTGCCCGAACACAAGACCCGCACGGTACTGCGCACCCAAAGCCACAAGGCCGAAGGCTTCAACGAACTGCGCTTTGAAGACCAGGCCGGCGAAGAACAGATCTGGCTCCATGCCCAGAAAGACCTGGAGCTGCTGACGCTCAACGACCGTATTGAAGAGACCCGCCACGACAGCTTCTTGAAGGTCAATAACGACCGCATCAGCGAGGTCGACAACGACGATCACCACACGGTGCACGGCAACCGT
>NZ_LYXG01000035.1:0-1198 GCF_001663515.1 Halomonas sp. G11 | reverse complement strand
GGTAATCCCCCCATTTTTAACGGGGTTCAAAAGTAGACCTCAGGCCATCATGGCCAACTTCTGTCGAGGAGTGATTCCTCCGAGTCCCATATTGGGTCGTTCGTGATTGTAGTGCCAGAGCCAGCGAGTGGCATAATCCTGGACTTCTTCGGTGCTGTCGAACAGATACTGTGCCAGCCAATCGTAACGGACAGTTCGGTTGTAGCGTTCGATGTAGGCGTTCTGCTGGGGTTTGCCAGGCTGGATAAACGCCAACTTAATCTCCCGTTTTTCGGCCCAGGCTGACAGCTTGCCGCTGATGTACTCAGGTCCGTTGTCACAACGGATAGAACGCGGTTTACCCCGCCATTCAATGATCTGATCCAGCGATCGGATAACCCGCTCTGCTGGAAGCGAGAAGTCCACTTCGATGCCAAGACCTTCGCGGTTAAAGTCATCAATCACATTCAGTAGCCGGTAACTGCGGCCATCGTTGAGCTGGTCGTGCATGAAGTCCATCGACCAACTGTCGTTGATCGTTTCCGGCACAGCCAATGGCTCAGGTTTTTCCCGAACCAGACGCTTCTTGGGCTTGATGCGCAGATTCAGTTCCAGCTCCCGGTAAATCCGATAGACCCGCTTGTGGTTCCAGGTAAAGCCCTTCACATTGCGCAGATGCAGGAAACACAGGCCAAAGCCCCAGTTCCGCTGATTGTGGGTCAGCCGAACCAGCCAGTCCGCGATCTCAGCATTCTCGCTGCTCAGCTTGGGCTGATAGCGGTAGCAGGTCTCACTTATGCTGAACAGCCAACAGGCCAGACGAATGCTGACACACTTTTCATCAACGGCTTTCTGCGCCATCTCACGGCGACGAGACGGCTTCACCACTTTTTTTCGATGGCTTCCTTGAGGATGTCCGCTTTCACTCGTTCCTCAGCGTACATCTTCTTGAGCCGTCGGTTTTCATCCTCTAGCTCTTTCAGCCGGGCCATCATGGACGCATCCATGCCGCCGAATTTAGCTCGCCACTTGTAGAAAGTCGCACTGCTCATGCCATGCTCACGACATAGCTCTGGAACCGGTGCGCCGCCTTCGGCTTGCTTGAGAATTGACAGTATTTGGCTGTCGGAAAAACGTGATTTTTTCATGCAGAATCTCCCTGCGCTTAGCTTACGGAAAATTCTACTTTTGAACACTCTGGTTTTTCGGGGGGATTACC
>NZ_LYXG01000034.1:0-157326 GCF_001663515.1 Halomonas sp. G11 | reverse complement strand
ATTCAAGCACTGTGCCATCGAGTGTCGCGACGCCCGCCGTAGGGTCCAGGCATAAAGGGCCGTATTTCAGTCGATTATCGCTGCGCTGCTGGCTGCGCCGTAGCAAGGCCCGCACCCGGGCTTCAAGCTCTGCCACCGAGAACGGCTTGGCAAGGTAGTCATCCGCACCCAGGTCAAGGCCATGGACCCGGTCGTCGATACCGTCTCGAGCCGTAAGGATCAGCACCGGTGTCCTGTCACCCCGCTCGCGTAACTCCCTCAGCAATTCAAGGCCATCGCCATCGGGCAACCCCAGATCGAGCAAAACAAGATCGAAGGTGTCATTTCGCAGTGCCGTACGCGCTTTGCTTGCGAGCGTGAAGATATCAACAGTATTACTCAGACGAGCAAGCGCATTGTCCAGCGAGCGAGCGATCATCGGATCGTCTTCCACGATGATTAGGCGCATGTGACTAAAGTCTCAGAACAGTATTGGGAAGATGACAGGTTGGTGAAAGGTTGCCTGCCTAACATGGCGACTGTCATCTGGTATGACCGGGCTCGGACATTCCCCGCGCCCGACTACAACAAGAGAACAGGAGTTCGTCATGAAGATCAACCCAATCCTTCGCCGCGCCTCAGGCCTTGCCGTCATCGGCAGTGCGTTGTTTATCGGCCATGCCTCCGCTCAGACGATCCCGGAATCCACCGAGTGCATCGCGCCAGCCAAGCCCGGCGGTGGCTACGACCTGACCTGCCGCCTGGCCGCCAACGGCCTCCAGGATACCGGCCTGATCGACAAGCCAATGATGGTCAGCTACATGCCCGGTGGCATTGGCGCGGTGGCCTATAACCATGTCAATGGTGTACGCACCGATGACCCTGGCCTGATCGTTGCCGCCAGCACCGGTGCCGCCGTCAATTTGGCGCTGGGCAAGTTCGGCCAGTACGACGCTGATGAAGTCCGCTGGCTGGGCGCGCTCGGCGTCGACTATGGCGCGATCGTCGTCAGTGCCGATGCCCCCTGGGAAAACCTCGAAGAGCTGATGGCCGATCTCAAAGACAACCCTAACGAGATCGCCTTCGGCGCTGGCGGAACCGTTGGCAGCCAGGACTGGATGAAGGCGGCGTTGATCGCCAAGTCCGGTGATATGTCGCCGAAGGATCTTCGTTACGTGGCCTTCGAGGGCGGCGGTGAGGCCCTGGCGGCATTGCTCGGCGACCACATTCAAGTGTTCACCGGCGACCTCTCGGAACTCAAGTCTCAGCTTGAGAGCGGCAAGATCCGCGTACTGGCATCACTTTCCGAAGAGCGGATGGGCGGCCCCTACGCCGAGATCCCCACCGCAGCCGAGCAGGGCTACGACGTGGAATGGCCGATCTGGCGTGGCTATTACATGGGGCCAGAGGTCAGCGATGAAGCCTACCAAGCCTGGATCGAGCGCATGCAGGAACTGGCAGACGACCCCGTCTTTGCAGAACTGCGTGAAGCACGCGGCCTGTTCCCGATGTCGCGCTTCGGTGACGACTTTGACAGCTACGTCAAGGAACAGGTTGCCGAATTCAAAGGACTGGCCGAAGAAGTGGGTCTGACGCAATGAGAATCGCCGCCGACCGAGTACTGGGTATTGCCCTGATCGGTCTGGCGGCGTTTATCGCCGTCCAGGCCATTCAGTTGGAAATGCCTTTCAGCTATGAGCCCGTCGGCCCCAAGGCATTCCCCTTGGGGCTGTCGATTCTGCTGACCCTGCTATCGCTGGTCATGATCTTCAGGCCCGGCGATAACGGCAGCTGGCCGCACAAGGCACTGGCACTCCGGTTGTTACTGGTGCTGGTTTTACTGCTGGTCTATGCCGTCTTGTTCAGACAGCTGGGGTTCATCGTCTCATCGCTGCTGGTGGTCACCGCCCTGGCGCGACTGTTCGATGCGACCTGGGGTAAGGCACTGATCACCGGCATTGTCATGTCGATTGTCGGCTATTTTCTGTTCACCGCCGCCCTCGGCATCAGTCTGCCTTCTGGCTACTTGTTCGCCAGCTTCATCTAAAGGATCGCTGAGATGTTCGATTTCCTGATCGACGGCTTCGGGGTTGCGCTAACCCCTCTCAACCTGGGCCTGGCCTTCCTTGGCGCCCTGCTGGGCACCCTGTTCGGGGCCTTGCCGGGTATTGGCCCGATCAACGGCATCGCCATTCTGATGCCGTTAGCCTACACGCTTGGCTTGCCAGCGGAGTCATCGCTGATCCTGCTGGCCGCCGTCTACACCGGTGCCGAATACGGCGGGCGCATGTCGAGCATCCTGCTCAATGTGCCCGGTGATGCCGGTGCGGTCATGACCACCCTAGACGGCTACCCGTTGGCCCAGAAAGGGCTCGCCGGCCCCGCACTAGGCCTTTCGGCCGTCAGTTCCTTCATTGGCGCCACCATTGCCATTATTGGCCTGACACTCTTTGCGCCGCTGCTGGCAGAGGTCGCGGTGATGTTCGGCCCGGCAGAATTTTTTGCCCTCATGATCTTCGCTTTCTCCTCCATGTCGGTGATGATGGGCAAGGATCCCATCAAGACCGCCATTGGCGCGGTGCTCGGCGTGCTGATTGCCACCGTGGGTATCGACTCCGGCAGCGGCGTGTTGCGCTATACCTTCGGTTTACCCGAGCTCTACGACGGCATCGACTTCGTGGTGATGATCATCGGCCTGTTTGCCATCAGCGAAATTCTGCTGATGCTTGAGCATGCCCACCGCTCGCAGGACGACGGCAAGCTCCCGCCGCTGGGTCGTGTCTTTGTCACCCTCAAGGAAGTACTTGCATGCAAAGGGGCTATCGGTCGTTCGGGGTTGCTCGGCTTTATCATCGGCGTTCTCCCCGGCACCGGGGCGTCGGTGGCGGGCGCTGTCTCCTACACCACCGAGAAGCGCCTTTCCGACAAGGACAACACCTTTGGCAAGGGCGACATGCGCGGCCTGGCAGCGCCAGAATCAGCCAATAACGCGGCCGCGGTGGGCTCCTTCGTGCCCATGCTGACGCTTGGTATTCCCGGTTCTGGCACCACGGCCGTCTTGCTGGGCGCGCTGATGCTTTACAACATCACCCCAGGGCCGATGATGTTCACCGAACGCCCGGAAGTAGCCGGTGGCCTGATCGCCTCGCTGTACATCGGTAACGTTGTACTGCTGATGCTGAACCTGCCCCTGGCTGGCGTCTTTGCCCGCGTGCTGACCATTCCGCGCTGGGTATTGGTGCCCGCCATTGCTATCCTGGCGTTCGTCGGCGTCTACCAATTGCACTCCGACCTGTTTGCCATCTACCTGATGCTGATCATCGGCGTGTTTGGTTACCTGCTGCGCAAGCTGGGGTTCTCTTTGGCCCCCGTGATTCTTGGCTACGTGCTGGGTGGCTTGATGGAGCAGAACCTTCGCCGCGCGCTATCCATTAGCGGGGGTGATGTCGGCATCCTGTGGCAGTCTGGGATTTCACTGGGGCTGTGGATCGCCGCTGCCTTGCTGCTGGTGCTGCCCTGGGCAGTGCCGAAGATGCTTGCGGCCAGACGCTGATTGACGAAAAGCCAACAGCCGATCGATCGCCCGACAAGCCATACGACCGCCCCGGCAGATGATCCAAGCTGCCGGGGTTCTAACGCTCAAAGGAGGCTGAAAATCATGCTCGGAGCAAGGATAGGCTCGCTAGGTCGTTTTCTGCCGACGTTGGCGCTCGGCCTTGTCGGCGGTGGGCTGGCCTACTGGCTACAAGTGCCACTCCCCTGGTTGCTGGGTGCCATGATCGCCACCACCGTGGCCTCTCTGGCGGGCATCCCGCTTGAGTCACCGCGTAAGGGACGCAAGGGGGTACTGGTGGTCATAGGGGTCATGCTCGGTTCAGCGTTCACACCGGAGATGACCGGCGACGCCAGCCTGTGGGGTATCAGCCTTGCCGTCATGCTGATCGCCACGGCGGTGATGATGACCTTCTCGGTTTGGTTTTCCTGCCGCGTGGCCGGGCATTCCTGGGAGACGTCGCTCTACTCTGGCGTGCCTGGCGGGGTCTCCACGGTGACAGGAATGGCGCTCTCCTCCGGGGCCGATCTACGCATTATCGGCATTACCCACGCCGTGCGCATTCTGGTGCTGCTGGTGGCCATTCCGCCTGCTCTGCAGTTTATCGGCCATGTCGATATCGGCAGTGCCACGCCTGCATTGTCGCAGTGGTTATGGATGCCAACCCCGGTAGATATCGGCTGGCTGCTGGCGGCCGGTATCAGTGGCATATGGCTAGGCAAGATACTTCGACTGCCCAGCCCGCTGCTGTTCGGCCCGGCGCTGGTTTCAGGGGTACTGCACTTCTCTGGCCTCACCCACGCCGCGGTGCCCCCGGTAATCATCGCGTTCGCACAGGTGATCATCGGTATCTCCGTGGGCGTGCGCTTTGCTGGCGCCAAGCTTGGTGCAGTGGGCATGGCGCTGCTGATGGCCGTCATTCAGGCCCTGGTACTGTTGTTTCTCGCCATTATCGCCGCCTGGGCAGGCCACCTGCTCACCGGGTATTCCGCCGCTGCAGCGCTGCTCGCCTACATGCCCGGCGGTGCCCCGGAGCTAAGCCTGGTCGCACTGAGCTTGGGTATCGACCCCGCCTTTGTTACCACGCACCACCTGCTGCGTATCACGCTGCTGATGCTGCTGCTTCCGCTGTTGCTCAGGCGGATGGTGTCGAAAGACTAGGGTTTATCCGCAGGGGCTCACTATTTGCATTTTCCACACTAATTGCGAACTGCGATTGATAACGGTCGTAATTTCAAATTCCCACAAAGCGGCACGCAAGAAGGAATACAGCTTGCGTACAACTAGGAAATATCGATTCGCGGCAGCTAAGCGAAGATGCACCTTGAGGTTCGCGCGTACCTGTAATCGGACTTGCACTGCACTTTTCTGGTCTAACTCACTTAACTCAAATAGCGCTGATCATCCTTTCAACGTAATACTTGGGTACCCAATTCCTCCAAGCTTGTTACTCCAAGCAGCGCCATGTTTCGCTCTATCTCAGCTCCCAATAACGTGACAGCTTTCTCCACACCGGCTTCGCCCGCGATGCTGGCCGCATAATTAAAGGGACGGCCCAGAAACACGAAGCTGGCGCCCAAGGACAACGCCTTGAGCACCTGGCTGCCACGCCGGAAGCTGCCATCGATCATCACCGGCACCGCTTCACCAACTGCCTCCACCACCTCGGGCAGCATGGTCAGCGGTGCCACGGTGGCATCGAGCTGACGGCCACCATGGTTGGAAACAATCACCCCATCGGCACCGGCACTGACGGCCCGTCGTGCATCGTCTGGGTGGAGAATACCTTTCACTATCAGGTTGCCCTTCCAGCACGCCCGAACCCGATCAAGCGTTGACCAATCCAGGTGCCGACGGCCCGAGAAATCCCGGTTAACGTTTTTTGCCAGCACCGGCACGCCACGCGTTGCCGCGTTATTCTCGAAGTGCGGAACGCCGTGGTACCACAATGTCTTTAAAAAGGTCCCGAATAGCCAACGTGGCCGTACCAGGCCATCCAAGGCGAGCCGGAGGCTGGGGCGCAGCGGCGAAGAGAAACCCGCTCGCCGGTGATTTTCAGGATTGGGCGGCACGGCGTAGTCCACGGTGATCACCAGATTGCTAAATCCGGCCTTCTCGACACGCGCCAGTAGGGCATCAATCTCCTCTGGCGTTCCGGGCAGATAGGCCTGGAACCAATCTGAGCCATTCGACCCTGCCAAGGTTTCCATAGGAATCAACGAGGTACCGCTGACGATCATGGGAATGCCAGCGTTTGACGCCGCCCGCGCCAGCACCCGGTCGCCCCGATAGGCTGTCAGGGCACTTATCCCCATTGGGGCAATGCCAAACGGATAGGCGTAGCGGCAACCAAAGAGCTCGGTTTCCGTCGATACATCGGCCACATTGACCAGCGCCCGCGGTAGAAACACGTAGTGATCGAAAGCATCACGACTGGCGCGGGCGGTCATGCCGTCTTCGGCGACGCTCGCGACATAGCCAAACAGCGGTCGCGGTAAATGCCGCTTGGCGGCCCGCTCGAAATCATCCAGGCTCAGAATATGGTCCAATCGTCGGGGCATTATGTCTCCTGGGCTTCAGAGAAGATCCGTCGCCAGACATCCTCATTAACGGGGGTAAGCGGTCCACTGCCGACCAGCGCACCCACCAGGTTATCGACGGCCAGTTGCGCCATGGCGTCACGCGTTTCATGGGTCGCCGAGCCAATATGCGGGGCAACCACCACATTGTCCATGGCGGACAACGGTGAGTCGGCAGGCAATGGTTCTTCGGCGAACACATCAAGCCCTGCGGCACGAATACGACCGCGGCGTAGTGCCTCGATCAGCGCCGGTTCATCCACCACTTTTCCCCTTGCCACATTGACCAGTGCCGCCGTCGGCTTCATAAGGGACAGGGCATCGGCGTCAATCAGGTGATGGGTGTCGGCGTTGTAGGGCACGCTCAAACAGACGATATCCGCCTGGGCTAACAGTGCCTCAAGATCACGCCGCTGTGCGCCGAGCTCCTGCTCGAGCGCCGGTTTGGGCGATGCCGCCGTGTACAGGATCGGCATGCCAAAGCCCAGTGCCCCGCGCCGGGCAATCGCCGCGCCAATCCGCCCTGCGCCTACGATGCCCAGGGTTTTACCGTGCACATCAACGCCGAAATGCTCGGGGCCGATATGGGCCTGCCAGCCACCGTCACGGACAAGATTGGAAAGCTCGACCAGGCGCCGCTGAGTCGCCATGATCAGCGCAAACGCCGTATCGGCGGTGGTCTCGGTCAGCACATCCGGTGTATTGCAGAGCAGAATGCCGCGCCGACTCAGCGCCTCAAGGGGCAAATGGTCATAGCCTACCGAAATAGTGGCGACCACCTGTAGCGCTGGTGCTTTGGCCAACATCGCCTCGCTGAGCTCCAGCTTACCGCCGATCAGGCCATGGGCCTTGGAAAGTGCTGCCATAAAGTCGGCGTGATTGGAGGCATCCACATCCTCGAAGTAGTCAACCTCCGCCATGCCGGAAAGCGCCTCAAGCTGGGCTTCGCTGAGTCGGCGTACGGCGACAATCCGCCACGGTTTTATTTGCTCAGCCATGGCGCGCCTCACCCACTCCTTGCATTTGGAAACCCGTCGCTTTGAGCGCAGACATAAGTTCAGCGGTACGTTGGTCGTCCAGCTCCACCAAGGGTGGGCGCAAGCGCCGCCAATCGTCGATTCCCGAAAAATACGCCGTCGCCGCTTTCATGGCAGGGATCAGCGGATAAGTTTCAAACAGGTCGCGTACCACGTTAAGGCGCTGCTGACGCTCGTCGGCATCACCCTCCTGCCAATGCCGTGCCAACTCAACGATGGCCGCCGGGTTGACGTTGGCCGTGGCACTGATGCAGCCAGCGCCACCGGCCCGCAAGGTATCCAGCAGAAACCGTTCGCTACCCGCGTACACGGCGAAATCCTGCCCGGCAAAGCGCTCGGTCAACGCTTGGGTGTGGGCCCAATCACCGCCGCTGTCCTTGATGCCGGCAATGATGCCAGGGAAAGCATCGCGTAACCGTTCGATCAGTTCGAGCGAAAGCGGCACCTGAGTGACCGGCGGAATATGGTAGAGGTAGATCCGCAGGCGTGAATCGGCAACGCGGTTGATCACTTCACTGTAGTAGCGGAACAAGCCCTCATCGCTGACCCCCTTGTAATAGAAAGGCGGCAGCATCAGCACACCGGCACAGCCCGCCTCCACCGCCGCGCGGGTCAATGAGACGCAGTCGTCAATCGCGCAGTTGCCGGTGCCGGGCATCACTCGGGCAGGATCGATACCGCCATCCACCAGCGCCTGCAACAACGCCTGCTTTTCAGCCACCGTCATTGAATTGGCCTCGGAATTGGTGCCGAACACCGCCAAGCCGACGCCATTCGAGGCCAGCCATTGGCAATGCGCCACAAAACGCTGCTCGTCCGGCGCCAGGTCGGCGTCGAAGGGGGTAATGACCGGTGACCAGACGTCTCCACTCACTTGAGACATGACATTCTCCTTGTTGTAAGACGGTTAGTGCCAGGGTTCGATGGCATAGCGCTCAAGCGCCGCCTGATCAAAGCCGAAGCCAAGTCCCGGAGCGGTGGGCAGCAGCAGTTGGCCGTCGGCAAACTGCAGCTGTGTATCCACCAGACGCCTGAAGTTAAGCACCTGATCGTCAGCGAAGAACTCGACCATGGACACGTTGGGTGCCGACGCCACCAGGTGAATATGCAGGTCGTGGAACCAGTGCGGGTAAATGTCGACACCGTAACTGGCCGCTGTGGCGGCGATGCGCCGAAACTCGGTAATACCGCCACATACGGCGGCATCGGTCTGCAGAATCATTGCCGCTTCCTTATCCAGCAACTCCTTGAAGCGCCAGCGGCCCGCCTCTATTTCGCCCGTGGCGACCGGCACCGGCGTACGCTCCGCCAGGCGACGATGGTTGTCGATATCATCGGGGCTGAACGGCTCCTCGATCCAGAAAGGGTCGTACGGTTCGGCCATGCGCATAAAGGCCAGCGCCGACGGCAGATCCCACCAGGCATTGTTGGCATCCATCATTACCTGCACATTGGGGCCTACTGCCTCGCGCACCGCCGCCAGTCGCGCTTCCTCGCCAGCCAAGTCTTCGCGGCCGACCTTCATCTTGACAGCCTTGAACCCCTTCGCCACGTAGCCGGCCATTTCTTCACCCAGCATCGCGGGGGTCTTGCCGTCCAGGTAGTAACCCCCGCTGGCATACGCTGGCACGCTTTGCGTGTCGCTTGCGCCCAGGTATTTATAAAGCGGCAGTTGCGCGGCCCGGGCATTACGGTCCCAAAGCGCGGTATCCAGAATACTGATCGCACGCATTACCGAACCGCAGCGACCATGCAGCAGCGATTCCTGATACATTGCCTGCCACAGTGCCTCGGTCGAATGGGCATCCGCCCCGATCAGCACCGGCTTGAGCAGTTCCCTGACGGCATTGGCCACCAGCGAACCCGCATTGTTGCCGCCATAGCAAAAACCAATGCCCACATGGCCATCATCGCCCACCACCTCAACCAGCACGTAATCGCGCTTAAGTACCTGGCGATTGGAAAAGCTGGTGGGAGTATCCAGCGGTACATTGACCGTCCGAGCTCGTACGTCAGTTATCGTTGTCATGGTAAATCCTTACATTGAGATTGGGTCATTCCGGCTGAGTACGGCTTCTCAGCGTTCCCCGCAACCAGCGGAAAAATGGGGTCGCCTGCAGTACTGAGAAAGCGGCAATGCACAGCAACACAACGGCGATAGGGCTGGTCAAAAAGATGCCCAGATTGCCCTGACCGATCAGCATTGACTGCTGGAAACTGGTTTCCATGACCGGCCCAAGAATCAGCCCGATCACCATCGGCGCTGGCGATACGCCCGCCTTGTTCATCCAGTAACCGAACAGCCCAAAACCGAGCATCATCCCTACCTCGAACAGGCTGTTGTTAATCGCAAAGGCACCGATCACACACAGCGTTATAATCGAGCAGGCCACAAAGCTGTCAGGGATCCGTGTCACACTCACGCATAGGCGGGTAAACAAAAGACCCACCAGCAGTAAGCCAATGTTGGCGAAAATGACCGCCCAGATCAGGGTGTAGGTAACATCGCCATAATCTGTGAGCAGATTGGGGCCGGGCAGGATGCCCTGCACCATGAGGGCCCCCAGTAGAATCGCAGTGGAGGAACTGCCAGGAATGCCCAGGGCAATCGTGGGAATCAGGGCACCGCCGACCACCGCATTGTTGGCGGCTTCAGGAGCGGCCACCCCGGCGATGTCACCCTTGCCGAAGCGGCTCTTGTCCTTGGCAAAACGTTTCGCCTCGTTATAGGCGAACCAGCTCGCCGTATCACCGCCGGTTCCCGGAATCAGGCCGGTAATGATGCCAATGCCGCCGGAGCGGAAAATATTGGGGAGCAAACGGCGAAGCTCGGCCAGTGGCGGAATCAACCGGTCGGTGATCTTGCTCGCCACCTTTTGTTTACCATGCGCATTCTCGATCAGGATGAGCGCCTGGGGGATCGAGAACAGTCCGATCAGCGCCACCGTGAACTCAATGCCCGAGAAAAGATTAATGATGCCGTAGGTCATGCGTGGCGTACCGGTGATCAGGTCCATGCCGACAGTACTCACCAGCAGCCCCAGGGCCCCGGAAAGCAGACCGCTGATGACCGAGCCCTGAGCCAGCGAGCCGATGATGGTAATGCCCAGTACGGCAATGGCGAAAAGCTCGATCGGGCCGAACTTGAGCACTAGAACGCCGAGTAGAGGCGCTGCTGTGAGCAGTGCAATACCGCTCATCAGACCACCAATGAAAGACGCGAAGATCGAGACCCCCAACGCCTTGCCAGCCTGACCCTGTTGCGATAGCGGATAGCCATCAAGCACGGTGGCGGCAGCCGACGGCGTACCGGGTGTCCGCAACAAAATGGCGGCGATCGAACCACCGTATGAGGCCCCCACGTAAAGCGACGCCAGCATACTGAGCCCCGAGGCCGGGTCCATACCGAAGGTGAGCGGCAGCAACAAGGCCAGCGCCATCGTGGCAGAGAGCCCTGGCATGGCCCCCACAAATAGCCCCAGCAGCGTGCCGCCCAGAATCAGGGCAATATTGGTGAACGAGATGACGTTGGTCAGGCCCACCAGAACAAGGTTATCCATATGACTAGACTCCAGAAGCCTGCGTCAGGCACCCACCCCCAACTCGCTGACAGGCTGGGCCGATAAAGGCGAGCTGAGGATAAGAAGTGCGCACAATGTCGTTATGAGGACAGCAATGGCGGCAGCAGCGGCACAGGCAGACCCAAAAAGCCGATGAAAACCGTACACACTAGCGTGACCAGCAACACGATACCGATTGCGGCGAAACGCCATGAGAGATGTCCGATGATCGACAGGGCCACGACCATGAAGCCCACCGTAGCGCCCAGGTACCCCAGTATCGAAATGCTATAGAGGTAGACGGCGGCCAGCAGGAAGATCAGCATGGCCTTCCATGGCTTGCGTTGGTGTTCCTGCTCGCTAACGGCTGTCTCCTCTGGGGCAGCATCGGAAGCGGTGGCCGCTCCCTCGACCGACACCTTGCGGCGACGCAAGGTACTGATGATCTCTTGCCCCACCATCGCCGCGCCTAACAAGGCCACGACGACCGAGTAGATAAGAGGCATGTTCGCCGCCTTATCGGGGTAGCCAAGCGCAGTGACATAGAACGTCGCTGCTAAGCCAATGGCAAACACCCCCAACACCAGACGACTCATGTTCATCTCACACCCCCTTGTCGATCGCCGTATTGCGCCTTTGGCGCCGTTGCCTTACTGGTTGACCTCATCTTTGACATCTGCCCAGATTTCTACGAACTGGCCTTCCATGTCCTGCATCATCTGGCCGTAATCGTCACCGGTCTGGATGTCGAGGTTCATGGCACGCTCCTGGGCAGTCTTCTGGAACTCCTCGTTCTCTCCCAGCGCCTCAAAGGCAGCGATCAGCTCATCGCGAGCCTCGTCAGGAATGCCCGCTGGCGCGCTGTAACCGCGTGAGGAACCCGCCACGACGTCGATATCCATCTCTACCATGGTGGGCACATCAGGCAGGATATCCAGACGCTCTTCGGCAAATATCGCTAGCGGCCGCAGGCTGCCCGACTTGATATGGCCATAGACGTTACCCAGGTTGTTGAAGCTGGCATCGATCTTGCCGCCCAGCGCCGCCGTGGCCGATGGGCCATCGCCCTGGAAAGGCACCTTCTGGAAGGACAGGCCGGTCGCCTTCTCGATCATGATGGTCGAGAAGAAGTCATCCCCCCCAACACCCGAGTTGCCCACCGTGATCTCACCGGGTCTTTCCTCAGCGGCAGCGAGGAACTCTTCCACGGTTTCATAGGGGCTATCCTCTGGTACCACAATGATGCCTGGGTCGGTGACCACGTTGGCGATTGGCGTCAGTTCCTCGATCGAATAATTGATGGCGTCATTCATGATGTAGTTGGTCATCAACATCGGCGTATTGGTGATGCTGATGACGCTGCCATCATTCGGCGACTGGTGGGCTAGACGGGTCCAGGCAATCGCGCCTGTGGCCCCAGGCAAGTACTCGTTAATAAATTCCACACCCAGCGACTCCCGCAAGAACGGTTGGGTCAACTGAGCCAAGGCATCACTGCCCCCACCGGCCTTGAAACCTTGCAGCACCTTGATCTCATCAGCGGCTGAATAATCGGCTTGGGCGGCCCCTGAAAACATCAGGGCGGACAATAGGGTTGCGGCGTAAGCGCTACGGATTTGCATCTTTGTTACCTCACGTGCTGTTTGTCGTTGTATCGCACATTGTCGTGCAAGGCGTGCTTGCAAGATCAAACGTAGTTGCCTATCAACAATATTGTCAATAATATTATTAATAATCTTGCCAAGCCGATTTTTACCGCCTAGCCTTGCGTTCAAGAACCGTAATCAACGGACCTCCGACAAGCCGCGAACAACATAGAGGAAACCGCGATGAGCCAGGACTTCCGAAACAACCGCCAAGGCAGTGACCATCAGCAATCTGACGCCGACGGCCCTACTCTGGGCATGTCCAATCGCCTAACCAACTACGGCGATGCCGACTTTTCGCTGTTCCTGCGCAAGGCTTTTATCAAGGGAATGGGCTACACGGATGACGCGCTTTCACGCCCGGTCATTGGCATTGCCAATACCTATAGCGGCTACAACGCCTGTCACGGCAACGTGCCGGGGTTAGTCGAGAGCGTAAAACGCGGAGTGATGCTCGCGGGCGGCTTGCCGGTCGATTTTCCTACCATCACCCTCCATGAGTCCTTCGCCAACCCCACCAGCATGTACCTGCGCAACCTCATGGCGTTGGATACTGAAGAGATGATTCGCGCTCAGCCGATGGATGCCGTGGTACTGATCGGCGGCTGCGACAAGACCGTTCCCGCTCAGTTGATGGCTGCTTCAAGCGCCGGTGTTCCATCGGTCCAGGTCGTCACGGGTCCCATGCTCTCTGGCTCACATCGTGGTACACGCGTTGGTGCCTGTACCGACTGTCGCCGTTACTGGGCGGCCTATCGCGGCAAGGACATCGACGAGGCGGAGATCAACGAGGTCAACGACAAGCTGGTCCCCACCGTAGGCACCTGCTCGGTAATGGGTACCGCCAGCACCATGGCTTGCCTGGCTGAGACGCTGGGTATCATGCTGCCCAACAGCGCTACTGCACCGGCGGTCTATGCCGACCGGCAACGCATCGCCGAGCAATCCGGTGCCCAGGCCGTAGCGCTCGCTCGGGCTGGTGTTACCCCCGATCAAATTCTGACCCCTGAGGCATTCGAGAACGCCCTGCGGGTTCTGCTCGCATTAGGCGGCTCGACCAACGCCTTGATTCACCTGACCGCCATCGCCGGGCGACTAGGCATCGACATCGACCTTGAAGCCTTCGACCGCATGAGCCAGGAAACCCCGGTACTGGTGGACCTCAAGCCCTCTGGCGAGGGCTACATGGAGGACCTGCACCGCGCCGGCGGCTTGCCCACCCTGTTGCGCGAGCTAAAACCGCTATTGCACCTGAATGCCATGACCATCAACGGCCAAACCCTGGGTGAAAACATCGATGCCGCCGTGCATCTCATCGACCAGAAGATCGTGCGCCCCAAGCAAAGCCCCATTTATGCCCAAGGGGGGATCGCGGTGTTGCGCGGCAATCTGGCCCCCGCCGGCGCCATCATCAAGCAGTCGGCTGCCTCCGCCGAGTTGATGACCCATCGCGGCCGCGCCGTGGTGTTCACCGGGCTTGAGGACCTGGCCAACCGCATTGACGATCCCGACCTGGATGTTAACGCCGACGATGTGCTGATACTGCAGAATATCGGGCCCAAGGGCGCACCGGGCATGCCCGAAGCTGGCTACATCCCGATCCCCAAGAAACTGGCCGCCCAGGGCGTCAAAGATATGGTGCGTATATCCGATGGGCGCATGAGCGGCACGGCGGCAGGTACCGTCGTGCTCCACGTTTCCCCGGAATCTGCCGAGGGCGGCCCACTAGGACTGGTGCGCGATGGCGACGTCATATCGCTGGATGTCAGCAACAATCGGCTAAGCCTGGAAGTGGATGACAAGGAGCTTGATGCACGTCGGCAGGCGTTCAAAACCGAGACGAGCGAAGCGCCCCTGTTGGGCTATCGTCGCCTGTTTATGGAGCAGATCCTGCAAGCCGAGGAAGGCTGCGATTTCCGCGCCTGTCGACCGGCGCCCACCTGCCGGATTCCGAGGCAGCATGAAGCGTGAAGGCGAGTTTGGTACACTTCTTAACCATATGCCCTGCCATGGAGGCTGAGAAACCGATCATGAGCCGAACCGCCCAGCCGTCAACACGCGGTGCCGAAACCCAAGCCTCGCAACCTGCCCATGGTGTCAGTGACATCGTGGCCGCGGTAGAAGAGGACATTGTGCTCGGCCGCCTGCACCCCCGCGAGCGGCTGGTCGAAGAAACCATGATGGAGCGCTTTAACTGCAAGCGGCACGTCGTCCGCCAAGCGCTCTTCCAACTCGATAGCATTGGCCTGACGGAACGCATCAAAAACCGGGGCGCCTTCGTCAGGAGCTATCCACCGGATGAGGTCGAAGAGATCTACGCCATGCGCGAGATTCTCGAGCTGG
Organism: Halomonas sp. G11; assembly: GCF_001663515.1. Classification (NCBI taxonomy): domain Bacteria; kingdom Pseudomonadati; phylum Pseudomonadota; class Gammaproteobacteria; order Oceanospirillales; family Halomonadaceae; genus Halomonas; species Halomonas sp. G11. Next base: position 142,629 of record NZ_LYXG01000034.1, on the reverse strand, counting down.
CCGCCGTCAACAAGCTGCCTTTGCCCGCTCCGCCGGAATGGCTTGCCGAACTGGAAGCGGTTCATCAGCAGCACAGCGAGGCCGTGTATGCTCACGACCTGCGTCAGGTGTTTCATATGAACATCGCTTTCCATCGCACGCTTTTCCGGGCCTGCGGCAACACTTACCTCTACGCCACCATCAACGAGTTCGCCCAGAAAGCCCACGGCATCCGTTTCATTGCGATCACCGACCGCGACGCCCTCGCTCAAGCCCGCCGCGAGCACGAATTGATGATTGAGGCGATTCGTGACGAAGACCGCGAACGCCTGGCTCACCTGTGTCGTCAGCACCTGCTACCTTCCAAAAACCGCTACCTGGCGCTTTATACCTAAGCCAATTCAATACGGCTGCATGTATTTTCTGTGTAGATGTAGGGCCCCTGATGACCACATGAGCTATAGAAGTTATCTTCTATTGGCCGTTAGAGAGCTTCCACAGCAATTCATTCGGGAGCAGGTTATGGACATCAAACTGCATAAGCAAGCGACTACGACACCCAAAATCCGTGCTGAGATTCAGGCAGCGTCTACCAATATCAGTGATAGTGAATTGACGCGTCAGTGTAACGTGACCGATTCGACAATCCGGCGCTGGCGGTACCGTGACGATGTTCATGACGTGAATTCAAGATCCAGACAGTGCTGATTGACAATGATAAATCGTTCACGGAGCGCTTCACGCGAGCGGGTGAACGAAGACCGAGCAGCCACCATCCCTTTAACCAAGTGTGCCAAAAGAAAGGCATTGAGCACCGCCTAATCAAACCTGGGCGACCTCAGACAAATGGCATGATGGAGCGCTTCAATGGCCGTATTAGCGACATTCTCGCCACACGTCGGTATGAGAATTGAAGGTAGACACTGAAGCGCTACAATTGGCTGTACAATCACTATATCCCCCAGAAGGCGCTGTACCATCAGTCACCGATATCAGTGATGAAAGAATGGGAAATTAAGCGCCCGAGTTATTTAATAAGCGGATAATTAATCACACGGGACCCGGCAGCTAAAGATTATTAGTTAAAGAATTCATAGAAGAAATGGCTCGCTATGTGAGCGGGTGATATATTTTTGTCAGGCTTTGGGAAAACGTTTTTCAAGCTCCACCACCTGCTCGGGCGACAGGATACGAGGGTTCTTGCCCTGCAATAATAGAAACAGCTTAGCTGTTTCTTCTAATTCCTCCGTAGCGTAAACCGCCGCCTCTAAATTTTTGCCCGCGACCACTGGGCCATGGTTGGCCAGCAATACAGCACTATGCTGACCAGCCAACCCCTTAACAGCATCCCCCAAGCTAGGGTCGCCGGGTATATGGTAAGGCACTAAAGGTAGCTTCCCGACTCGCATCACGTAGTAAGCGGTCAATGGCGGAATGCAATCGCAGGGGTCGATGCCAGGTAGGCAGGAGACGGCCACAGAGTGAGTCGAGTGGAGATGGACGATCGCCTCGGACTGGGGACGTTCTGCATACATCGCCATATGCAGAAAGCTCTCTTTCGTAGGCTTGTCCCCTGCTTTCCAGTGCCCATCCCGGTCAAGTCGTGAAATACACCCCGGGTCCAGGCGGCCCAGGCAGGCATTGGTGGGCGTCATCAGCCACCCACCGTCATCGGTCCGCACGCTGATGTTGCCACTGGAGCCCATGGTCAGGCCGCGGTCGAAGAGGGATTTACCCAGGGTGGCGATCTGTTCGCGAAGACGATTCTCGTCATGAAGGCTCATGGGGTTATTTTCCTTTGGTTCGTGTCTCTAGCACCTCGAAGGCGCGTGAGAAGAAGTCTTCACTGCCAAAGTTGCCCGACTTCAGTGCCAGGGACAGCGGCGCGTCCTTTCCTTCCAGGGGCGCTTGAGTCCAGGGCACACCGGGATCGATCTGATTGCCTATACGAAGCTGACGGATGCCCAGGGCCGAAACTACAGCACCCGAAGACTCACCACCGGCGACGACCAACCGCCCTACCCCTTCTGAAACCAAGGTTCGAGCCAGCTCACCCAGGGCCTTTTCAACCAGCTCGCCGGCCTGTTCGACCCCCAACTCCTCCTGGGCGGCCTTGACGCGACCTGCATCGGCGGAGGCGTAGATTAATACCGGCCCACCCTCAGTGAGATGCTCACGGGCAAAGGCGAGTGCGTTCTCAAGGTGAGCGGAATCCTTTGCCAGCAGCAGCGGGTCGAGTGCCATTCCTGGATGGCGTTCAAGGAAGTTGGCCACCTGGCCCAGCGTCGCACTGGAGCAGCTGCCGGAAAGCACCAGGGCGCTGCCGGAAGCCGGTGCCAGGCGCCCCGGGTCGCTGACCTCGGTAAGCCATCCCTTGCGCCGATAGTGCTCCGGCAAAGCCTGGCCAAGACCAGATCCACCTGTCACCAATGGATAACCGACCACGGCCCCGGCAAGCACGTCCAGATTGTCTTCGTCCAATGTGTCGCAAATCACATGACGAATACCATCGGCAGATAACTTATCCAGATGTGCACGAGTCGATGCTGTGCCACCGGATAACACCGGATAAGCGGCCAGTCCGACGTCATGCGCTGTCTGGCGACCCAGAACACGAACCAGATTGGCGTCTGTCATCGGCGTGAGAGGGTGATGTTGCATGCCACTCTCGTTGAGCAATCGATCTCCTACAAACAGATGTCCCTGATAGACGGTGCGTCCGTTAACCGGAAAAGCCGGTACCATCACCGTCTGCGATGCGCCCAGTTGCTCCAGTAGTGCATCGGCAACCGGCCCTATATTGCCCGCCTCTGTGGAGTCGAACGTCGAGCAATACTTGAAGAATATCTGTCGGGCGTTGTGCTCCTCGAGCCAGGCCAACGCGGCAAGCGAATCCGACACTGCTTGAGTGGCCGGAATGGAGCGTGACTTAAGCGCAATCACCACGGCATCGACATTGTCGAGGGCGAAGTCGGAGCTCGGCACGCCGATGGTCTGCACACACCGCATGCCAGCACGCACCAGGTTGTTGGCAAGATCCGTAGCACCGGTAAAGTCATCGGCGATGGCGCCCAGAACAAGCGTCATGGAAATCTCCCTTTGCAGATTAAGTATTCGCTGCCTTCAGCTTTGCCCGCTTGCGCAGAGGCACGACAATAGCTGCAGCGAGCAGCAGTATCGAGATAACGATCAACGTTGCGCTGATGGGCCGCTCGAAAAAGATCGTAAAATCACCTCGAGACATGGCTAGGGTCCGGCGTAGCTCGCTTTCAGCAATAGGCCCGAGCACAAGGCCGAGAATGATCGAAACCAGGGGGAATTTGAGCTTTTCCAATAGAAAGCCTAGAACGCCAAACCCTAGCATCAGCCATACATCAAACATTGAGTTGCGCACTGAATAAGTGCCGATGATGCAGCACATGACGATGATAGGCCCCAAGGCCGAGTACGGTATGTTCAACAGTCTGGTGAACAAGGCGATGAACGGCTTCGAGAACAGGAGTATCATGAAATTGACGATGAACAGACCAGCAAACACCGCATAGACCAGATCGCTGCTGTTCAGCATGAACATGGGCCCTGGCTGCAGGCCATGCATGATGAACGCACCGAGAATGATAGCGGTCGTCCCGCTTCCGGGAATGCCGAGGGCGAACAGTGGTACCAAGGCCCCCATTGCGGCGGCATTGTTCGCCGCTTCGGGGGCAGCGATGCCTTCCGGTGCTCCTTTCCCGAATTGCTCAGGGGTCTTGGACCAGCGGACCGCCTCGCTGTAACTGACCATGGCAGCCGTACTGGCGCCGATACCGGGCAAGATCCCGATGACGACCCCCAGTAGTGAGGACCGAGACAGGGTAACGCCAATCTTGCGCAAAATAGGCATGTCGAAGATCTTGATGGAGACCTTCTTCAGCGGCTGATGGGTTTCCTCGCCCAAGGCGCGCTTCATGACTTCCGATATGGCAAACAGCCCAACGATGACGGGAATCAACCCCACCCCTTCGGCAAGCTCCAGACTTCCAAAAGTATAACGACTGGTGCCTGTCAGTGGATCAAAACCAATGGTGGCGATAAACAGGCCGAGGCACGCCCCAATGAGGCCATAGATCAATCGCCCACCCAAAGAAGCCACTACCGTGAGGCCCAGGACGGCTAAAGCAAAGTACTCGGGAGACGAGAACTTGAGTGCGAACGATGCAAGCACCGGCGTAAATATGATCAGGGCAATGGTCCCCACCAACCCACCAATGGCCGAGCTCAAGACTCCGATACCCAAGGCTTTACCGGCTTGCCCCTGCTGCGTCATGGGGTAGCCGTCAAACGCTGTCATTACGGCTTCCGGTGTACCCGGCGCTCGGTAAAGGATGGCGGTAATCAAGCCTGAAAAAACGGTAGAGCCATAAATGGCCGTCAGTAGCATGAACGCGGCGGTGGGGTCCATGCCGTAGGTGACCGGAAGCAGGATCACCACAAGGATAACCCCACTAATGCCCGGCAAGGCCCCGCCAATGAAGCCGATGAAGACAGCAGAGGTCAAAAGAAGAAAATTCATGGGCTGGAAAACCACTGCCAACCCGTTCAGGAAACTGTCGAGCATGTTCAACTCCTAGGTCAGGGCAGGGGAATTCCCAAAAGATACGAGAACACGCCTTGGATAAGCACGACTGCAACGACGATGGTTGCGAGGATCGCGCCCCAGTGGCGGGCACCCAATAACACGGTGCAGAAAAAGGTAAAGACGATGGTAGCCAGGAGAAAACCGATGCCCTGCATCAACACGGTGTAGGCAACAGTACCTAGCATCAGCCACCAATGACGAGTCGCTGCCAGGGAATGAGCTAATGTATCTGCCTTGCCATCGGCTTCTTCAGACGGACTCTCTTCTTCCTCGTCAATTTTTGGGTGCCTGCTTCGCCAGGTCGTCAGCAGCAGAAAACTACCCAGTCCCAACAGAGCTATCAGCAAGCACAATGGCCATAAGCGCGGGCCGATGAATGTCGAAACCTCCTCTGCGCTGGGGAGCTGGAGGGTGGGTATGAGTGCCACGATAGCAAGCAGTATTATCGCGGCAGAGAAAGTCATTACCTTAGCTTGCATGGTCGGACCCGATGATAATGTGCCGATCAAGTGACACGAAGATTGATGGCTAAGGGACCAGGTTGACGATGCTTGACCAACCTGGTCTCAGGCTAAAGGTTAATTAACCTCATTACTCTTCGAGCAGGCGCTTGTAGAGTTCTAGATTCTTCTCCAACTGCTGGCGATAGTCTTCACTCCCCAGCCAACCTTCACGGTAATGCAGGTTCACTCGCTCTTCGTATTCCTGATAGGCATCGGAATCGTAAACCTCTTTCAAAGACGATTCGATTTTAGCCAAGACCGCTTCGGGGGTATCAGCGTTGACGAATACGCCACGCTCGTTGCCGTCAGTCAGGTCCCAGCCATGTTCAACGGTCGTCGGAATATCAGGAAAGTTGCCCAGACGCTCCTCAGCAAAGACCAGGATGGGCATCATCTCGCCTGATTCCATATAACTCAGGGTCGAACTGATTTCACCGAACATGCCATCGATGTTTCCGCCCATCACATTGGCTGAAACGCTACCCTCTTCATCGTAGGGAATGAAGTTGATATCCAGATCCGAAGCGTCCCTGAACGACAGGAATGCCATGCGGTCGGGACTGGCCGCGTGAGTACCACCGATAATGACCTCCCCCGGGTTCTCTTCGGCATGCTTCCGGAAAGATTCGAAGTCGGGGTATTTCTCAGGGTCGACGATCAAGGTCATCACATCGGACTGCATGCGAGCAACTGGTGTGAGTTCGTCCAGTCCCGTCGGGTTCTGACCTGCGGCCAGAGACGTCACCAGGGTCGAGGAAGCGAAGTCGAGAGTATGACCGTCCGGTTCGCTATTGGCCGTGCGCTGGTGCGCAATGGCACCTGAGGCCGAGGGCAGATTAACGACGGTTATACGAGTATCCAATACCTCTTCCAACATTGGCTTCACAGTGCGAGCAAAGTTATCGGTGCCTCCGCCTGCTCCGGCTGCTACCAGGAATTGAAGAGGCTTGGTTGGATAGTTCTCGGTCGTGTCACTTGCGATCGTTACTGATGCATACCCTACAAGTGCCAAACCGAGAGAACCTGCCGCTAAGAGCGATTGTTTAACTAACATGGCATTCTCCAAAAGATTTTGTTATTTAGTGTCGCTGTAATGCTTAGTGAACGAACAACAGGTTAAGCGTCTCTTAAGTGATGAGTCTCCTTTTTTAGGTTTCTATTTGAGGGTGCCAAGTTCTCAAAGAACATGGCATCTTGCTCAAGACGAAGCCGAAGCATATGCGAATCCGGCAACGAAACATCATCAAGCGTAATAGGCTGACCCGCACTAATCGGGCGAACAATTTCAGCGCCAGGCAGCAAATAAAACGGGACAGGAGAAGATGCAGATAATGGAGCAGCATCGTGAACTTCAGGCTTCAGACCTTCGATATGCCGATGATGGCCTTTCATTTCGAGCGCCTGCCCACTAACGAAGTCCTGCGTGGCCCGAGCGATAAGGTCGACACGCGGTTTGACCGCTGATCCACCGCCAGAAGGAAGTCCCTTGAGGGCCGCATCAAGCATGGAAATGGGCGCTTCGAGCCCTAGTAGATGGCGCGGAAGGTATACCATCGCACTGTGACCACGGCGGCTAAGCACATGCCCCTTTCCATGTAGTAATTCCCATGTTTCCTGGTCCTCACAGCGCAGGACGACGAAGACACCACCGGCAAAGCTGACTTCATCGGGTCGGCGTAGGCAGTTGAACACTTCCAATCGACCACTGCCCTGCAATACCCCCCCAAACTCTCGATGATCAAGTAGGGTCGGGACTTCATGAGTGCGTAGCACCATGGCATGAAAAGCAGGACAGTCGGGGATCAGTCCGGTGGCGTTGGCGACGTTGGTCATCTCACAGAGATCCGGCACCGAAATCTGTGGAATCGCCGATAGCGCCTTGCTGCGTGCCGTAACGGTGGTTGCCTCCTGGTTTTCTGGCAGGGCCCACAAGCTTTTCAAATCGGGTGCCGGGTAGCGTTGACCGTTGCACCAGACCGCGCCGTCCTGCTCATCCCAGATAAAATCGTATTCGCTGCTTTTGCCAGCCGCGACAACCTCGAAGCCCAATGTCTGCGCCCACGTAACAAGCCCGATCAACAAACTGGGCTGATCGCCGTCCAACGGGGTAAAAAGCCGCTTGTGGCGTTCGGCCAGGCGAGTGAGATAGGGACCGACAACCGACTCCGTTTCCTTCGTCGCGATACCTACGTGCTTACCGGCCTGGATAGCGAGCTCAGCATGGCGAGCCCCCACATCTGGTATACCAGTTGACTCTACTAAAATATCGAATGGCAGGTGAGTCACGAGTTCAAGACGGCCTGAGGCGATAAAGAGCCCTTTATCCCAGGCTTCAGTTACTTCCGCACTGCTATGGCATACCATTATTTTTTTATCTGGCACGCCTGAAAGCTGGAGGGCGCGGGCGGCCACATCAGCATTAACGTCTACGGCAATACGCACTGACAGTCCTTTCATCTGCCCTGCCTGACGCAATACACCACGCCCAAAGTCGCCGGCACCAGCAACGCATGCCTCAATAACTTTTTCAGAATCAAAGTGCTGTAGAAAATTCATGACTTGAAGATGTCTCCCGGTGCGCCCTCGGTAGGGTCATGGCCACGATGCACTAGGGTACGTGCTAACGAAGCGAGGTCGTTTTAATGCAATGTAGTGGTATACCATTTTTAAGGTCAATGTCGCCGCGATTGAACTTTGGTCGCAATAGCTAAAACAAGTTAAACAACTAATTGTTTTATAAAGAGATTAGTCAATAACAAAAATTGAGTTATATTTGAAAGGGTTTATATGGTATGCCATTATTTCGACAGGAATCTAATTACTGTGGCGATGCTAAATGGAAGAGATAGAGACTACGAACCGTGCAGGACTGGTAGAAAAAGTGGCTGACTACTTGCGCGAACATATTGTCATGGATCATTTCCAACCAGGGCAGCGGCTGCCTGAGCGTACCTTGGCTGACCAACTGAAAGTGTCACGCACCCCCATGCGAGAAGCCCTAAAAACCCTGGCAGCCGAAGGATTAGTCGTCATTTCTCCGCATCGAGGGGCCGTGGTGGCTGATGTCAGCCCGGCAGATATTCAGGAAAAAGCCTACGTCCTGAGCGTTCTTGAACAGGCCGCAGCAGAGCTAGCATGTGTTAAGGCTACTGATGACGACATAGCTGAACTTCAGGCTCTTCACTTTGAAATGAAAGCGGCTTTCCTGCGTCGAGATCGACAGAACTACTTTCGGCTCAACCAAGAAATTCATAACCGGATTGTATCTCTGTCGGGGAACGCCTCACTTGTAGAAATTCATGGCAACCTAAGTCGCCAATTGTACCGAGTGCGTTATCTCTCCAATCAGAAGAATGACAAATGGTCGATTGCGATGGCAGAGCACGAAGCCATCATGGCCGCCATGGAGGCCAGAGATGTAGAGCGCATCGGCCGTGAGTTACGCAACCATCTTGGCAAGACATGGGTAAAATACGCGCATGAAGAAAGTGCTCAGGACGACGACCGGATTGAGCCGCAGTCTAGTACTGAAATAGGTTGATGCCGATTAACTTTTATATTACCCGATGCAGCGCATCGGGTGTTTTGTATTTTAGGGCAAGACACACATCTTCCACCTGAACTACCACTGCATTCTTGAAGGCTAGGTTGTAACCGCATGGTTATATTTAATTCGTTGAGTCATCACGCTCGCCGAAAAACTCTACGACCATTTATCCCCACTAAAAGCCATAGCAAGAAACTTACTAAAATCGACAAAGCCAATGAAAATAAAAATGCTAAGCTTCCGGAAACTACTTCAACGCTTAAGCCCAGCGTAGCACTAAACGCCACCAAGCTGAGCATTCCAAGCTGCGTATTGGCTAACGTAACACGCGCTACTTCAACCCCATATCGCTGATGAAGTGTCAGCGCAATCGTCAACATCCCGATAGGGAAACTCAGCACAATACCCGAGATAGCAGGATCGACATTCACCAATAGAATTGTCGCTAAACATACAACACCTCCCGCTAACACACCGCGAACGAGCAAATCTCCCCAACGTACGGGCGCCGAAACGGCTTTGGAAGAGAGCCCCATTGAATTAACGTAAGTCCGCGCAAATGCTAACATTACGCCAAAAAGCGCCAGTGCAAAGTAAACGCCTCCTGGTAGCTGATCTGCTATTGCGGCTGCAACCATCCAAATGAGTGCAGAGCAAGCAACACTGACAACAGCGCCCCATCGCTTCGCCAGCAGTACGTAGCTAAGACAGAATATCAACGTCGCCAACATAGCATGCAAAGAGCCCAGAGCCGCATCAGCGACGAAGGGGTCGGATTGCTCGCGAATCATGAAAAAGTAGCCTGGGCCCAGCACTATTGGCGTACCTGCCAAAACACCTCCGATCTTGGGGCCCAGGCGCACGGCTGCAATTGATACGCAGACCACCACCAGCGTGGTGGAAAACCACTTTACAAAAATAAGGCTTAGCATAAGTTTATTTTCAGCCCACTACATGACGTCGCCACTGTTAGGCCCAAGCGTCTGCCCTAGGTAAAGATCGCCATCGGGTGAGGCAGCGAGCATAAGCGCCGTGGGCGCCACTTCTTCTGCTGTTCCAAATCGGCCGAGAGGGAGTTCGGCTTCTTTATTGGCCACCCACTCTTTACTAAGCCCTTCTAACATCGGCGTTAGAATAGGGCCTGGGGCGATGGCGTTGGTAAGAATCCCATAGGGGGCTAACTCTCTGGCCATCGACTTAGTCAACCCCAGTAGCCCGGCTTTCGCTGAGCAGTAGTGCGATAAGCCCACGCCTCCCTTGAGTGCTAGCTGGGAGGAAATATTGATGATCCGGCCGCTTTTTTGTTTAACCATCTGCTCAGCAACATAGCGCCCAACCAAGAAAGCACCGCGCAGGTTAATACTAATCATTCGATCAAAAGTCTCAGCAGAAATTTCCAAGAAAGGCGTTTCATCCAGAATACCCGCGCAATTGACCAGTACATCGATAGCTTGGTGCTGGCGTACCACCTCATTAACCATCGACTGAACAGAAGATTCATCAGCGACATCGACACGATGATGCGTTGCACTAGCTCCGAGTAATATTGCTAACTCTTCACATGCGTCACGATTGCGATCAGCCAAGGCAACGGCGGCCCCTTCCGCATGAAAACACTCCGCAATAGCCCGGCCGATACCGCTAGCGCCCCCCACGACAAGCGCCACTTTTCCCTGAAGTTTTTTAGACATAAGGATCACCCAGCTTATTAAATAAAAGAAGCGAGGATATCTCCTCGCTTCATAGGCAGACGATTAGCTCGGCCAACGCACGGTCAAGCCGCCATCGACCACCAGTTGCTGGCCTGTTACGTAGGCTGCATCGTCACTGCTCAGAAAACGCGCAGTACGGGCTGCTTCATCGGCATACCCCACACGCCCCAAGGGGATTGATTTACCGGCTGCCGCTAAGCCGTCTGGCCCCAGCGAATTAACCGGATCCAAAGACTGAGGCGTCTCGATCAATCCAGGAATCAGGGTATTAACACGAATACCGCGAGGGGCCAGTTCAACCGCCAGAGACTTTACTAATCCTACTAAGCCACTTTTGGCTGCCGCATAATGGGCATGGTTATCCCATCCATACACGCCTCCTGCGATAGAGGAAATAGCCACCATAGAGCCCCCTTCCTGCATCAACTTGGAAGCGCTACGGAACACTCTCATTACCCCCGTCAAGTCTACGGATAGCATGTCGTCCCATGCCTGATCGCTAAGCTCCTCTAAGGGTGCCTGGCGCAGAATGCCAGCACCGGCAACAACGATGTGCAGAGCACCAAAAGTGTCGATAGCCGTCTGTGCAAAGTGATCGCATTGATTGGCATCTCTCACATCTAATGCAACCGCCACACACTCTCCGCCAATGGCTTTTACCGCGGAAACCGTTTCCTCTACATCATGGGGATCGTTCGGGTAGTAGCCTGCCACCACCTTAACGCCAGCTTTGGCATAGCTGACGGCAAGGGCTTGACCAATGCCGCTAGCGGCACCTGAGATGATGGCCACCTTGCCTGCCAAACCATCGTCGCGCGCTAATACGCTCATGCCACAGCCTCCTCTATAGGGTCATTTTCGAGGTGATCCACATGGCGCGTACCGAACATCAACAAGCCACTAAGAACCAACGGCAAAGAGCCAGCCAAAATCGCGGCCCAAGTCATTGGCACACCAATTGTCAGAAGTATTGAGACAAGACCCGAACCAGCAATCGCACCTAACGGAGCCATTACGTGAGCCACATTCGTTCCAGTACCACGAAGGTGAGGAGGGAAAGACTCCCCCATATAGAAGAGGATCGCCGCAAAAGGACCAAGCAAGAAAAACAAAGTGATGGCGTACATCATGTAGATAAAGCTGTCATCTGCCGGGCCAAGCAACATAAAGATGCTGGCTATACCACCAAGCAGGAACCCCATCAGCACAGTGTTACGGCGGCCGATACGATCTCCTACTAAGCCATGGCTCAGGTACCCTACAAAGCCAACGGCATTGGCCAGGATCAACACGTAAAGAGAGTTTTCAAAACTAACTCCCTTCGCTTCCACTAGCACTGTCGTACCCAACACTGCGAAGACTTGAATCGCCATCCAACTGAATAACCAGACCAACGATAAAGAGATGGTATGGCAGCGTAATTCAGGCGCAAATACGCCCTTCAGCCCCATGTTACTGCCTGTATCGACCTCAATATCTTGTTCAGCAGCCAGCTTAGCGGCTCCTTCAGCATCTCCAGCCTTTCGCCGACGCTCGACTTCCTTGATCGCAGCGAATATTGGCGACTCAGGTAATTTGATCGCCATGACGATGACAATGATGGAGGCACAGGCCGCCACAAAAAAGCTGCCACGCCAGCCCACCACAGGTAGCAGCAACGACGTCATACCCGCTGCCAAAAGCGCGCCAACTGGCCAGCCGCTCTGAACCAGGCTATACATGAAGCCACGGCCCTTGGCCTTCTTGTAGATCTCATTCAGATAGACGGCATTAACCACCTCCTCAGAAACCGCAAAGCCAGAAAAGGCCCGGATGATCACCATTGAAGCGGCACCGATGGCGACCCCCGACAGGCCAGAGCTAACGGCACCGCCAATCACCAACATGATCAACGTCTTCTTGCGTCCATAGCGGTCAATCAGAAAGCCGACGACCAATGAAACAAGGAATACCCCTATCGTGGCGTAAGTATTAATCGCGGTCGCCTTGGCAGCACTCCAGCCAAAGTCTTCGGCAATCACGGGCAGTAAGGTTCCAAACAGGGTGTAGTCGTAGACCGACGCCACCCAGGCAATGAAACAAACCAGCGAGGCATAGCCGATCTGTTTTTTGGTGATGACAGCATTCCAGGGCTCATCAGCGTGCTGACTTGCCTCGGAAGTTGTAACTGAATTTGGCTCGGCCATCGACTTCACCCTCTTTTCAATTATCGTTTTGTATTATTAACAGTGCTTCTCGACATCAGCTGCGCGGGCTGCGCTTAGCGAAGTCGTCAGCAATCTCATCGAAGGTACAGAAGCGCACGCCCTCATGGCTCTGCATATGTTCAATCAGACGTTCAAGCATTATCAGCACTTGAGGGCGGCCCGACACATCCGGGTGAATGGTCATGGTAAACACCGCATAGTCGTTCTCGCGGTAGACCCAATCAAACTGGTCTTGCCACATTTCACCCAAATGGCGCGGGCTAACAAAACCATGGCTATTAGGGGCTTTTTTGATGAACATCATCGGCGGGAGGTCATCGAGATACCAGTTGGCAGGAATCTCGATCAAATCGGTTTCCTTGCCGCGAACCAGCGGCTTCATCCACTCCTTCGCAGGCTTGGAGTAGTCGATCTTGGTCCAGGAGTCGCCGACGCGCACATAGTAAGGATGAAAATCATTGTGCATTAAGCTGTGGTCATACTTGATGCCACGCTCGAGTAGCAGCTCATTGGTGACCGGGCTGAACTCCCACCACGGTGCCACGTAGCCTGTCGGCCGCTTACCGGATAGTTTGGTAACCAGTTCGATGTTGTAGTCAAGCACGTCCCGCTCTTGCTCACGCGTCATAGCGATAGGGTTTTCGTGGCTATAGCCGTGAACGCCAACCTCGTGACCGGCATCAACCACGGCCTTCATCTGATCCGGAAAGGTCTCAATGCTGTGGCCGGGAATGAACCAGGTCGTTTTCAGGTTGTAGCGCTCAAACAGTTTAAGCAGACGCGGCGCCCCCACTTCACCAGCAAACAAACCGCGGGAAATATCGTCGGGCGAATCCTCACCACCGTAAGACCCCAGCCAGCCAGCGACGGCATCAACGTCAACGCCAAATGCACAGAGAATCTCTTTTTTAGCCATTTTGAACACCTCGTTGTTGGTACTTGATCATGGTGTGCTTGCAGTAGGCGGATGATGGCTATCACCAACCGCCATAAATTGAAGGCTGGACACAAAAGTCATTTCTGTCAATAACACATTGCTGATGTCCAAAATCGCTCAGCAAACCAACTCCAATTGCACCAATAAGGCAAAAAAACGCTAAAAAGCCCTAAAATCGAGCCATAAAATCAATAAATTCATAAATTTTGACTACAAATACCTAGACTGCTTGGTGCAGTACATAGCTGAAGAGGAGATAAAAATAATTTAAATGCCCTCAAATTGAGCATTTTTGGACTAATGAATCCATATTACATTTTAAGAAAAGGCTCCACTGCCCCTTTTGCAAGCATCTAGCGGCCTACAGGACAGCAGGGGCACTGAGGAGGGTGGCTCAAGAAATTTTGAGCAGGTAAGGCGGGAGATCAGGCTCGGGAAAAACGGACAATACCTTTAACCGGCGCCGGGTGCGCTCGGCAGCAGCCTGGAGATGTGCTTGCAAACTTGAAGCGGCAGCATCGAAAGCACCAAACAAGAGATGGTCAAGCACCAGCTGATGCTCCCTCAAAAGAGGCTCATTCGGGGGCACTCCGACCGTCTGAAAAAACATGCGATTGACGATCACCGGCAGTTGGCTCTGGGCAATCATCTCGCAAGCTTTGCGATTTCGGTAGTGACGCAGGCAGCGTTGATGCAAATCTTGCTCAAGGTGTGTGATCGACTCCGCATTCTGCAGTTCGGGATGATCAATCAAGCGCTGGGTGTTTGCTTTCATGGCCTCTAACTCGGCTTTCTCCAGCAGAGGCCCTGAAGCCTTAAGCGCCGCCGGTTCAAGCAGCGCACGAATTTCGAAATCTTCAGCCACTGCCTGGGCAGTAAGAGGCCCCGCCAACCAGTGCGAGTAATTATCTTTTTCTACCAACCTTTGGTTACGAAGGCGTCCCAGCACTTGCCTGGCGACAGTACGACTGACGCCATAATATTCACTAAGCGTCGTCTCAACGATGCGAAAATGACCAAAGGCTAAGCATGTGGCAACAGCCTCTTCCACCTCGGCGTATATGCGGTCAGAAATCGGACGAGCATCGATCTGGGACTTATAATCAGAGGCGAGACCCAACATCTCCGGCGTCAGCGTCTGACGCTCCGGCGTGACCGTTTCGGGCTCGGACGTTGCCAAAAAACCACGCCCCTCAAAGCGACTTATCAACCCCTCTTGATGCAACAGCTCAAGCGCCTTGCGAACTGGCCCGCGGCTAGTTCCATACATTCTCGCCAGCGGCCCCTCAAGCAGCACCAGGCTGGGCGGCAAACGCTGAGACAGAATGGCATCACGTAACGATTCTTGAATCTTGGCATAGCGTGGAGCTTGCCCTTCTTGAACACTATTAGAACTATCGTCAATGGTCAGAACCACATCCTCCACAAACTTATCCTTCCCTAGGGATTACCAAGCCTGCTTACCTATCGCCATCTAAGCAACGGCACATTCAAATTGTTATATTCTAACACTTCCTACCCCGCCTTTTGAGCCGAGCAAAAGCGACAACAACCCACGCATCATCCCCAAAAGACACTCACCCTGATTTTGCTTAATTTTTTTATTCAAAAACAGAATTTTAGATTATCTCAGGCCAATTTGCGCCGTGGAATTACAGCGCGCCTCTTGCTAACTAATGATTTTTGTATCCATACTACATTTTATAATTTAAAAAATGAGCACGCCATTGTCACCAAAACTGACCACCAACAACTCAGGGGAACAATGCAATGGAATCCACAAAAGGTATCAACGAACCAGCAACGTCGGCTGGATCAGACAATAGCCACCAGAACTTGCTGGAAGCCTCCATCTTGCCGGTCTGGCTGAATCAGCGAACGATCGGTTTCTTTGGTTTTATCTGGTTATGGATCGGGATGGCCGTCATCATTGCCACCTTCCAGCTCGGCGCTGGCGGTGTTGCTGGCCTGCCACTGGTGCAGGTCGTGGCCATCATCTTCCTTGCCAACCTTGTGCTTGGCGTCGTCATGAGTCTTACCGCTGATATAGGAACAGAGCACGGCCTCTCTTTTGCCGTCTACTTACGTGCCCCCTTTGGGCTCAAGGGCACGCATCTTCCGGCTGTCTCACGTGGTGTGGTCGCCGCCATCTGGTTCGGCGTACAAACTTACCTCGGCGCCCTGGCGCTTAACGGCATTGTCGAATACCTGTGGGGGTTTGATAATTGGGTATTGTGGTATGTGCTCTTCGCTGTCGTGCAGATCGTCAACACCGCTCTCGGCATTCGCGCAGTAGAATTACTCGCCTCTATCGCCGCCCCCTGCATCGTCGCCATCTCAGTCTGGATGTACTTCACGCTCAACGTGTTAGCTGAGACCAACGGCATCAATATCTGGACGTTTGTTGGCGATCAACAAGTAGTGCCTTTGGTGCTGTTCTTCGCCAACATGGCTTTTTGGTCAGCACTAGCGGTGGATATTCCCAACTTGACCCGCTTCCTACGCACGCCAGGAGGACAACGCAGCTTCTTTGCCCGCAATCGCAACGTCTTCGTCGCACAGTTTCTGGCCTTACCGGCGACTCAGGCCTGGGTTGCGTTGATTGGTGGCGTGTCCTTTATCGCAGCAGGTGACTGGAACCCCGTCACCGTCATTCAAGGCCAGGGCGGGGGCTTCACCATGGTGGCACTATTAGCCATGGTGATATTGGCTCAGTGGTCTACCAATAATGCCGCCAACTTGATTCCGGCTGCCCTTACCTTCGTCAATGCCGGTGCCCCTCGTATTAGCTATCCTGTCGCCTTGATTATCGCCGGTATCATCGGCACCGCTTCCATGCCTTGGCTGATTCTGAACAATTTGTTTACCTTCCTCAGCTACTATGGCGCGGTACTCTCCGCTGTCGGCGGCATTATGGTGGCAGATTACTATATCTTGCGGCACCGTCGCCTTAACGTGCCCGCCTTGTACGATCCCGCAGGCCAGTTCCGCTTTTTCAACGGCTTCAACCCAGCTGGCATTATCGCCTGGCTGGCTGGCGGGGCCATGGCACTTATATTCCTAGAGTACGCCTATGCCGTTGGCTTCATCACCGCGTTGGTGGTGTACGTGATACTGATGAAAACCTGGATCCTGCGTCGCTATCCCCAAGAAGAGCTGGATAGTAATTTTGATGATCGTTTTCTGGCGACATCAGTAGGGCTTAACTGGGTCTACACCGAGCAGAAACGCTTCGAGCGCCTGACAGCCGACGATATCCCGGCCTCTGCACTTAAGCGTGAAGATCGCTAAGCTGGCATTAACCATCGCTACTGCGCCAGTCGGCCAACTCGGGGGATTTTTATAATGACCGATTACCCAAGCACTGCCCTTGCCATCGGCGAAGCCATCCAACATGGCAAGCTCGACCCTGTCATGCTGACGCGCCAATGCCTGACGGCAGCTAAAGACAGTGACGCCGTTTTTATATCGCTCACTCCAGAGCGCGCCATGTTCGAAGCCGAGGCCGCTGCTCGGCGCCAAGAACGCGGCATCTCGCTAGGGCCGCTTGATGGTGTCCCGCTCGCCTGGAAGGATCTATTCGATGTTGCTGGGGTAGCAACGACGGCTGGCGGCCGAGTGCTCGCCGAAGGGCCCGCCACGTACGATGCCACGGCGGTTCGCCATGCGACAGCGGCTGGCATGATATGCCTGGGCAAGACCAACCTTACCGAACTGGCCTATTCAGGCCTTGGGCTGAACCCGCACTATGGCACGCCTCACCATACGCCGGGTACGGGAGAGCCCAGAGTGCCCGGCGGCTCCAGTGCTGGCTCAGCAGTGGCCGTCGCCAAAGGCATCGTACCTGCAGCGATAGGCACCGATACGGCAGGCTCGCTGCGGGTACCTGCCGCCTTTAATGGCCTTACCTCCTATCGCCCATCCCAGGCTCGCCATAGTCTGCAAGGCGTGACTCCACTCGCCCATAGCCTGGACACCATTGGCGTCATCGCGACAACCCTACAAGACTGTTTGGCCATCGACGATGCGATGCGAGGAGAAGAGGTTACAACGCGGGAGGGTGCTGACCCCGAACGCACGGTAATCGTGCTGGATACCGCCTATCTGGACGACGAGCGCATAGAAGAAGGTGTGCGGCAAAACCTGGAGCGCAGCGCCGAGCAGCTTGCTAATGCGGGCTTTCACCTGATCAGACGCAAGCTTGCCAGCGTGAGCGACACCCTCAGCCTCATTCAACATCACGGCTGGCTGGGCGCCGCAGAAGCGTACACCGAGTACCGTGAACTGCTGGAAAGTGGCGCTGCAGACACTATGGATCCCAGAGTTCGGCAGCGATTGTTAAATGCCCAGAAGATGGCACCGGACAGCATCGTGACGCTTTATCGCCAACGCCGGGTGCTTCAAGCTCAGCTTCGCCATGAACTCGCCGGGGCGACGCTACTCTCCCCCACCGTTGCTCACACGGCCCCCCTCCTTGCACCTTTGGAAGATGACCCAGAGCGCTTCGCTGCAGTAAATCTCGCCACGCTGCGGCTAAGCATGGTGGCGAGCCTGCTAGACGCTCCAGCTGTCGCACTGCCCAGTGGTGTTGATGAGAATCACCAGCACACCAGCATCCAGCTAACGGCACCTTGCGGAGAGGATGAAGCACTTATGCGCGTAACCCTTGCCGCCAGCGATCACTTGAGTCTCCCCAATAAATCCCAATAGGCCCATTGCCAATCTGAATCAACTGTTAAAGGAGCTCTTATGTGCGGATTATGCGGCGTATTCGGCGGTGAAGACCACTGGAGCACTCACATCGAAGACCCTGAGCAGGCGCACTACGAGCGTCGCCGTGCCAGAGCCTACCGGGCAGAGCTGATCAACCGCGTACTTAAGCCACATCGTCTCGTGCTCGATGATTTTCAGGCATCCAGCTTTGTGATTGCCAGCGCAACAGGCAAGCGCGAGATCGTCCAGGATCTGGGTGGCATCTGGCGCCAAGCCGAGCTGATGACCGGGCGGGATATCGACCCGTTGGATGAGAATTTTCTGGCATCGTTAAACTGATGCTTAGATGTTTCTAGCTTGCCCCTGAGAGGAGCCGATCAATGAACGACGAGACGCCACTGCTACCGGTTCACGTGATATCCGGCTTTCTGGGCAGTGGCAAAACCACCTTGCTCAAATCGGTACTGGCCAGTGAAGACTTCGGCGACAGCGCCGTGCTGATCAACGAGTTCGGCGACGTGGGCCTGGACAACCGCCTGCTGGGTGAAATCGCCGAAGATGCCGTGCTGCTCTCCAGTGGCTGTGTCTGTTGCACCATTCGTGGCGAGCTGTCTGATGCCTTAAGACGCCTGATGTCACAGCGGCAGGACGGTAAAATTCCACCCTTCAAACGAATCATTCTGGAGACCACTGGCCTGGCCGACCCCGGGCCCATCGCCTCAACGATCACCGCAGACCCTGTGCTACGCCATCACCTGCGCCCAGGCACCAATCTCACGCTGGTCGATGCCCTCAACGCAACCACTAGCCACAGACTCCAGCCGGTGTGGGAATCCCAGATTGCGGTAGCCGACAAACTCGTCATCAGTAAGGTCGACCTGGTCGATCAAGCCCAGCTTGATGAGGTTCAGAGCCTGATTGACTCCATCAACCCGGCAGCGCAGCAATTGGGGCAGGAAGCCTTAAAGCAGGCCAGTGATGAGCTATTCGGCAGTGGGCCGCATATTGACCACTACAGTTACTCAGAGGTAAAAACATGGCTTGGGCCCTGGCGTAAGCCGCCAGCACCTGACGCGGCTTCTCACCTTGGAGATGTTCAGTCATTCCGCCTCTGCTTCGACGGCGAAGTGGACTGGACGTGCTTTGGCCTTTGGCTCTCGATGTTGCTCAATCGCCATGGCAGTCAAGTCATGCGAGTCAAAGGCGTGTTGCATGTCAAAGACGATACTCGCCCGGTGATCATACACGGTGTTCAGCACACCGTTCATCCACCCGAGCACGTAAGCGACTGGCCTAACAACGATCGCATCTCGGAGCTAATTTTTATCACTCATGGCATCACCGCCAAGCGCGTGACAGACTCGCTGGAGACCTTCATGAAGGCCGTTAGCAACCACCCAAGCCCCAGGATATTCCATGCATGAAGCTGCATCACCCAAAGAGTGTGCCGCGCCCTATGTGAATCGTGGCCCCGTCACCCTGAGGGTGCTCGGCACCTCGGTGACACTGCTTGAAAGCATTCGCAAGCGTGCCAGGGAAGACCTGGGTATTCGCCTTACCTTTGAGGTACTCGATGGCGTTGCCGCCCAGCAGGCGGGGGTGCTAACCCCTGACAGCTTCGATATCTATGACCAATGGTTTCACAACGTGGACTTCGTGTGGCCCGCTAATGCGATTCAACCCATTCAGGTGGATCGCATTAAACACTGGGACATGATCAATGACCTGCCAAAGACAGGTAGGCTAACCCCCCACGCGCCTCTTGGTGCAGGCAGTAACCCGGTCAATCTTCTCTACATCCAACCCGATGGCAATTATGGTCCTCGCCCAAGCGGGCATATCACCATGCTCCCAGTTAGCCACAATGTGGACAGCTTCGGTTATCGCATGGACATGCTCCCTAAAGGGCTGGATATCAACCAAGAGAGCTGGAGCTGGTTGTTGGACAAGCGCTGGAAAGGCTTGGTCAGCCTGCAAAATGACAGCGCCATCGGCGCCATTGACGCCGCACTGGCCGCCAAAGCAGCGGGGCTGGTCGAGTTCGAAGACCTTGGCAATCTCAGCGTGACAGAGATCGACAGCCTTATCGATTGCCTTATCAATCTCAAGCGTCAGCAACACTTCCGCGCCTTCTGGAGCAACCAGGATCAAGCCTCTTCCGACATGGTGCGCGGCCGAGTCGGCATCGAAAGCCTATGGTCGCCCGCCATGACGGACCTCAAAAAACGCAACATCAAGGTGCGAATGGCGGCGCCAACAGAGGGCTACCGCGCCTGGTACGGTGGCATGTCAATCTCACGCCATGTGAAGGGGCGCACACTAGATGCTGCCTATGACTACCTCAACTGGTGGATTTCTGGATGGCCCGGCGCCGTCATGGCCCGCCAAGGCTATTACATTTCCACCCCAGAACTGACCCGCCCTCACCTATCCACTGCTGAGTGGGACTTTTGGTATGGCGGTAAGCCTGCCGCCAAGAGTCTTCCAGGCCCCGATGGCACCTCTGATATGATTCATCGAGGCGAAATCCGCGACGGCGGAGACTACCAGACAAGAATGAGCCGCATCGCGGTGTGGAATACCGTCATGGATGAGCATAACTATTTGGTAAGGCGCTGGAATGATTTTATGTCGGCTTAAAGTGCAGGCTTTGCACTGGCAGCTAACAGCGTGATGGCCATTAGCACACGACCTCGCCTCTTGGCTTACAGGAGCTTACGCGTGGTTCTTGTTTGCTCAGCATTGTGTCTTCGCCCACCAGCTACCATCTAAGCAATACTGCTCCTGCAACAAACCCGCCAACGCTGGAAAATGTTATAAATCCTAATCAAGTCCGCCACGACCGAGCGTTGAAAGAAAGGCTTACTATCCTCAGCCTACTTAACCATCTTGTGCTAGGCTAAATTCAGTAGAGAATTGAGGGGCATGAGCAAGCTAGGGAAGTAAAACGTGATGTATAGCTGTAAAGCGTTGGGGCAGAAAACGGCCCTAAGCGGACATTCTGGAAAATGCAGCAGGCGCGCGAATTTTGGATATACAGCCTAATGGAAATTAATGGCTCGAAGAATCATAGGCTTGGGGGGATCTGGTAGGCTACATTTGCAGGAAAAAAGTGGCAGCACGTTGATTCAATCATAGAGCGTGCCGTCTAATACGCTGTTAGGCAAGGAAGAGAGATGGGCATCATCGAGCAAGTTTCCAAAGATTTACCGAACTTTCCGGATGATGTAATCGATCAGTGGATTGGTTATTACGCAGAGTCTGAAGGTTGGCCGCCACCATCCCCTCTCGAAGGTAGATGGCAGGGCTTGCTTGCGAATAAAGACCTGAAATATTGGTCGTCATTAAAATGGAGTAGAGAAGTTATTTATCCTCCATCATTGGTGCTAACACCGGAGTGCAATCGTCGCATCCAGGAGATGATTGGCTTTCATGCAGCTGGTGTCCCGTGCGCTTATTCTGAGTTCATGGGGGAGGAAGCCAAGCCTAGACTCGCCAGATTATTACAGTATCTTCGAGAAAACGGCAATTTACCCTGCGCGCCGATTTTGATTGAGAAAGATGGCGAGCACGAAATAATCGATGGCAACCATCGAGTCGTTGCCTACCTCTTGTGGGAGCCGTGGAAAGAGAAGGAGATCTTTCAGAAAGAGCCATTCCCCGTCACGTTGAGCC
Organism: Halomonas sp. G11; assembly: GCF_001663515.1. Lineage (NCBI taxonomy): Bacteria > Pseudomonadati > Pseudomonadota > Gammaproteobacteria > Oceanospirillales > Halomonadaceae > Halomonas > Halomonas sp. G11. The sequence continues at coordinate 120,738 of NZ_LYXG01000034.1, read as the reverse complement.
GAGAGATTGAATTCTGGGTAGGGCGAGAGGATGCCTAACAAGGCGCATCAATTCGCGGCCTGCGGCCGCCGGACGCCCTTTCCATTGCGGCTTCGCCTCCATTCCAAGGGCGCCGTTGTGCGCTGGCATTAGAAGGTACGGATGGATAGAGTCATAAATATTCTTAAAATTTTAGTTACAAAAGGTCTTAAGTCTGTCGGGTTTATTCTAGTTGCTGGCGGAATTGCGGCAATTAATCCTGATTTAATCTTGGCTCTTGCGCTTCTATTTGTAGAGTTCAATACACGAGAGCCACTCCAGGGTAATGACATTGCTGGCTGGATAATGATTGGTCTTGGGATATCGTTGTTTTTACTTGATTACTATCTTTATAGGGATGAGAGCCCAAGGAGAAAAAGAGACGTCAGTAATTTTAATGCCTTGGAGTCCATTGCAAGTTACGAGGACATCAATGACTCACTTAACCACGTTGCCGCGAACCATTGTTTGTTTCCTTCACATCAAGACTTGTTTGATGATTATTATTCGGAAATATCTAAATACAACTCTAAGTATTGGAATGCGTCCTTAGAGAAAAATAGGAAAAAGGTGCAATCGACACTCGAAGAAGCAATAGCATATTTTCAATTAAACTATTTTGATATTGGTGGGAATCGGGTGATGCTTCAACCAGATTTACGTAAAACAAAAGAATACGAGGTTTACGTAAGTAAAGAGCATAAACTGATTGAAGAGTTTCGAAGTAGTTACATTAAATTTAAGAGCGTCGCAAAAAAGAAGCTCAAACTATGAAATCTTCTAACAAGGCCATCAAATTCGCTCCCTCCGGTCGCCGGACGCTCGCAAGCTCGCGCCGTTTATGGCGGCGTTATATTTCTGGAGGTTTGCGCGAGACTCAATACAAGGTTACGTGTTTTTTGCTGAGAATCTGAAAGTAAGATATATTTTATAATTGGTTGTACGGCGTGAATAAAATTGTAAATTTTGGGTGGGAGATTGCATGAGTGTTTTCGAGAGTTTTCGGCTTCTTAAAGAAGATATGGAGGAAAATGGTTGGGTTATTGACGCTTTTCCATTCAAGTATAAAAAATATAATTATATAGTTTTAGCTAAGCTATATCAGGATAATGAAGCACGACCTCAATTCGCTCTCATGAAAGCCAAAATAATGAGAGAGGGTGATGCGAACATAAACATAACAATCCCTGTAAATGTGAATGGTTTTATTATAGGTGCCAAAGAATTAAGGGAGTTTTTTGGTATACAGTATGCTTCGAATGTTGGTGAGATTTTGAAGCAGTTTAATGAGCAGTTCGCTAGGTTTATACCTACCAGAGTAGAGTTAAATAAGCCCGATCGCCTAAAAAACCCGATGGTTAATGATTTATCCTCAAGCGACAGTGGATGCCCAAACAAACTGTATTGCTTTGATGTAAGAAGAAATGGCGAGAATAGAAATAGAACACCATTTAACGATAATAAAACAAGGTTGCTAAGGCCTGATCTGTATTCGCACTTTTGCGATGATCGAACAATTAGCTTTTGCTATTCATCAGAGAGTGAGAAGGCGGAGACAGACGAAGAAATACTATCTAAGTTTGGCAGCCGGTAATCTTTCGTTATTTGATTAGAAGTGATTAAGTGAAGAATATAACAAGGCCAGTCACGGCGACGCCTACTGCATTGCGGCTTCGCCTTCATTCCGTAGCCGCGCATTCTGGCTGGCGTTAAAAGTCATGAAAAAGAATTACACAGCTTCTGACACGATACTGTTGCCGCAATATCAGCAATCTGCGGCATTTATGGAGCGATTCCTCATAGCTGCCCATGAGGAAGGCGCTTCAATTGTGCGCAGTCCCAATAGCACGAAGATAAAAATGGTCGATGGTTCTGAACTCGAAGCTGACGTTCTGAGCTATTTTTCTGACGGAATAGATGAGTTCCGAAAGGAGTTCTCTTCAGAGCTATTGGAGCGCATTAGCTGTCATGAACTTGATCTATTTTGTTCGGTTATTGCAGAGGAATGGTTTGATGGGAAACGGCTTCGCGAGAATGGCAATCCGCGACGTTTGAAAAGGTCGGTTTACGACTATTTGTCTCGAGTATCTGGCATAACCAAACCAGCCGAATTCATTCAGGTTCGCGAGAGCCTATCTGGCGTCGAGCCTTTGATATCAGCGGAAGCTGTTGCGGCCATCCTCACTGTAAATGACCAGATGATTTACCGTCACGTTGAGGCATGGAAGCAGCAGCACCCCAACGCTAGCCACCTAAGCAGTAATGACGTCTTTTTCCGAAGAGGGTTAGCATTAAAAGCTCCTTTAAATACGTCTGAACCATATCGAGAGTGGGACTTCATAAATTCTTACTCGATCGCATTTAGCGCGCCAGAACAATTTTCCCAAATGATGGAAGGGAGAGCCCCAGCAGTTGTAAATGGTGATATGGCGCTCTTCGAAGGGCGAATTTTGTTCTTTTCACCATTTGTTCCGGGTATGGATATCGGCCAACTGGAGATCGGCGTTATTCCCGCAGAGAGTCCACTTTCTGTTCACTACCAAGGTGAGCATGCTGGAATTATGGAATATATACTGGATCCTCCACTTTTTCAGAGGGATTGATTTTAACAAGTGCGTCAACGGGATCGCTTTGTTCCGCTGCCGCTCCACAAATCGGCCCGTTACGCCGGCGTTGAGGCTGTAGAAAAACCTCGCTGACGGCTATGTTTTGGTAGGATCGAGGAAACAGACGAGGAGTGGTCAGCATGCCGCGCTTCAAGTCTTATAACTACGACCAGAACGCCATGGTGGTGATCAACTACCAGGATCAACTCCAGCCCGGCACCTTTGAACACGCTGTGCACTACCTGATCGAGCACAAGCTCGACTTATCCGTTTTCCATCCCAAGTACCGCAACGATGCGACTGGTCGGTTGGCCTACGATCCGGCCATCCTGTTGAAGATCATCCTGTTTGCCTACTCAAAAGGCATCACCTCCAGTCGCGAGATGCAGTGGTGTTGCGAGACCAATATTATTTTCAAAGCCCTTTCCTGCGATACCGTGCCCCACTTCACCACGCTGGCGAGCTTCGTCAGTCGCCATGCTGACGAGATTGAAGCGCTGTTCGAACAAGTGCTGCTGGTGTGCCATGAACAAGGCTTGCTGGGTAACGAGCTCTTTGCCATTGACGGCTGTAAGATGTCATCCGATGCCTCTAAAGAGTGGTCTGGCACGTTCAAAGAACTGGGCGAGAAGCGCGACAAATTGAGAGGTCTGATTCGGCATCACCTACTGGAGCACCACGCGCGTGACGAAGCCGAAACGGAAGCCGACCTGGACCGGGATATTCGCCGGGCTAAGATGATCCTCTCGTTAGATGATGCCATGAACAAAGTGGATCGTTTCCTAAAGACGAACAGCCCAAGGATGGGCCGGGGGAAGCGGATCAAGGAAGTGAAGAGCAACCTCACCGATAACGAAAGTGCCAAGATGACCACCAGTAAAGGCACGATTCAGGGCTATAACGGTGTCGCCACAGTGGACAAAAAACACCAAATCATTATTGACGCTCAGGCCTTTGGCGAAGGCCAAGAACACCACACCTTGCAGCCAGTATTGGAAACCGTTGAAGCGCGCTTTAAGAAGCTGGGTATTGCGGAGAATATTTACCAGAAAGGCACCGTCGTGACCGCGGATACCGGCTTCGCTAATGAAGTCAATATGAAGTACCTGCACGAACGGAAGATCAATGGCTACATCCCCGATAACCAGTTCCGAAGTCGAGATCCGAAGTTCGCCGACCAGAAAGACAAATACGGCAAGCGCCACCAGGACCTACCGGACAAAGGGTGGCGAGAGACGACGCCAGCGAGCGCGTTCCAGTTTGATCCTGTAAAGCTAACGTGTATCTGCCCAACCGGCGAAAAATTGACTTATCGAGGGCAGCGGGAAGCCGACAATGGCAAGATCCGGGTACACTTCGAAGGACGTTTGCTGCAATGTCGGCATTGCCCAAAGAAATACCGATGCATGCAAAATCCGAGCTCTGCCGACCATCGCAACGGTGCTGGTCGACAAGTGTCTTTTATTATCGAGAACAACCGGTTGCCCAATTATACCGACTGGATGAAGCACCGAGTCGATAGCCCCAAGGGTAAAGAAATTTACAGCCACCGCATGTCGGTAGTAGAACCGGTGTTCGGTAATATTGGCACGACGAAGAGGCTGAGCCGCTTCAGCCTGCGGGGCAAGAAGAAGGTGCAAGGTCAGTGGAAGCTCTACTGTATGGTGCACAATATTGAGAAGTTGGCGAATTACGGCCACATGGCCGCGTCATGAAGGGTTTAGAGCGGGGTAAGAGCAAAAGGCCGTCTTCAACAAGCTTTAGCTGGGCGCTCAAGTGGGTAAATGCCGATATTAAGATTACTCAGCCAGATGACCGGCTGGGTAAATGAATAAGGACAACAGGCGGTGGAAACAACTCGAAAACGTGTTTTTCTACAGCCTCGTTATATCAGCGCTACCTCAAAGACCGCTCTTGGCCGATAACAGCCAAACCAACAAACAAAAAAGGGCCTGCGATCTCTCGCAGGCCCTTTTTTCACAATTTGGCGCGCCCGGCAGGATTCGAACCTGCGACCCTCGGCTTCGGAGGCCGATACTCTATCCAACTGAGCTACGGGCGCTTAGGGGGCGTATCCTACCCGCGCGGGCGGGCTGTGTCCAGCCGCGGGAGCGCTTAGCCGCTTAAGTCAATTGACCCTTTTCAGTTCCTTGGTGCATCCTTAACGGGCATCTCTGAACCTAAAGAACCGGGAACACAATAAATGAAAACATTTGCACGTAGCACGCTGGCACTTGGCATCTCACTGGCGCTGGTGAGTGCCGCTAACGCCTCCGTTGAGGATATGGACCCCGTTACCCTGCGCCTGGCGCATGTGGTGAACGAGCAGGATGGCTTCCATATCGCCGCCACCAAGTTTGAAGAGCTTGTTGAAGAGCGCACCGACGGCAAGGTGGATATCGAGATTTACCCCAACGCCTCGCTGGGTGACGAGCGCACGCTGCTGGAAGGCATGCAGATCGGCACCGTGGATATGGGCGTGATCACCAACGGGCCGGTGGCCAACTTTGTCGAGGAAATGGCGGTGTTTGAACTGCCGTTCCTGTTTCCCTCACCGGAAGCCGCCTACGAAGTCCTCGATGGCCCCATCGGTCAGGAGCTGCTGGACAAGCTCTCCGAGGTCAACCTGAAGGGCCTTGCCTACGCCGAGCGTGGCTTCCGCAACCTGACCAATAGCGAACGCCCGGTCAACGCGCCGGAAGATATCGATGGCCTGCGCATTCGCGTGATGGAAAACCCGGTATACACCGATACGTTCCGCGCCCTCGGTGCCAACGCCATTCCCATGGCCTGGACCGAAGCCCTGACGGCCATGCAGCAGGGCACCATCGACGGTCAGGAAAACCCGGTCAACGTGATCCACTCGTTCAATCTGGACGAAACCCAGAACTACATGACCCTATCCCGGCACACCTACGCGCCGGCGATTTTTGTCATGGGGTCTTCCGCGTGGAACCAGCTCCCCGAAGACGCGCAGGTGATCCTGGAGGAAGCTGCTCAGGAAGCGGCCGAGCATGAACGCCAGGTCAATGCCGAGATGGAAGCCGAACAGCTCGCCGAGCTGCGCGAGGCCGGTATGGAAATCAATGACTCGCCGGATATCGAGGCCTTCCAGAAAGCCGTGCAGCCGGTATATGACGAATACGCCGAGCAGTTTGGTGACTATCTACCGCGCATTCGGGAGGCATTGGAATAAGTGACCCAACGCGCCCGCGCGCTGATCGCGGGGCTGCGCCGTGTTGAGCACGGGCTGGATGCCATCATCCAGCCCGTGGTGTTTATGGCCATGGCGGCCCTGATTGGCGTTATCACGTTACAAATCATTTCCCGCGTACTGTTCACCGCCGTGGAGTGGACCGAAGAAGTCGCCCGCTTTCTGCTGGTGTGGCTGACGTTTCTTGCGGGCACCCTGGCCTTCCAGCGCGGCCGACATATCGCGGTCACCTTTGCCGTCGATGCCCTGCCTGCTCGGCTGCGACAGTTGGCGCGGTTGCTGGCCACATTGGTGGTGGTGGCGTTTCTGATTGCCCTGGCGGTGATTAGCGTGGAATACATGCAGGTACAGAGTTTCCAGAAATCGGCGGCGCTGCGCGTGTCGATGTCTTATGTCTACGCCGTGGTGCCCTTCTGCGCCGCCGTGATGGCCTGGTACGCCCTGGTCGATGCCGTCGAACTGGTCGTCACCGGTGATACCCACGAGCCAAGGGAGACACCGTCATGACGATGCTCCTGTTCGGGCTGTTTTTTGCCTTGATGCTGCTCAACGTGCCCATCGCCTTTGCAATTGGCGCCAGCACGCTGTTTGCGCTTTATCAGGCGGGCGTGCCGCTGATGGTGGTGCCCCAGCAGATGTTCCAGGGGATTAACTCCTTCGCCCTGGTGGCAATCCCGATGTTTATTCTGGCCGGGGATTTAATGGCCCAGGGTAAGGTCAGCGAAAAGCTGGTGAGCTTTGCCGATTCATTGGTGGGCTTCATGCGCGGCGGGCTGTCGCTCGTCTCGATCATGGCAGGGATGTTCTTTGCCGCCATTTCCGGCTCGGGGGCGGCCACCACCGCCGCCGTGGGTTCGAGCCTGGTGCCGGAGCTCAAGCGCAAGGGTTACGACCCCGCCTCCGCCGCCAGCTTGATCGCCGCCAGCGGCACCATCGGCGTGGTGATTCCGCCGTCGGTGCCGATGATCATCTACGCGGTCATCGCCCAGCAGTCGGTCTCCAAGCTGTTCTTGAACGGCTTTCTGCCGGGCCTGGCAATGGGCCTGGGGCTGATGGCAATCGCCATTACCCAGGCTTATCGGCGGCAGTACCCCAAAGGCACGCCGCTGTCGTGGCCGGTGATTCTGCGTACTTTCAAAGACGCCAGTTGGGGGCTGATGACGCCGGTGATTATCCTTGGCGGCATCTTCTCGGGCATTTTCACGCCGTCCGAGGCCGCCGTGGTAGCGGTCAACTACGCCATTATGGTGTCGTTGTTTGTGTATCGCGATTTAACGATCCGCAATGTGTACCAACTGCTGATTCGCTCGGCGATGACCACGTCGGTGATCATGCTGGTGATTGCCATGTCGGCGGTGCTCAGCTGGACGCTGTCCAGCTGGCAGGTACCCGGCGCGATTGCACAGTCGGTGCTGTCGCTGTCCACCGACCCGTACGTGATCATGCTGTTAATTGTGGCGGTGATTCTGCTCACCGGGGTGTTTATCGAAACCGCCAGCGCGTTGATCATTCTGACCCCCGTGCTGCTGCCGCTTGCGCTGAAGTTGGGCATCGACCCGATCCACTTTGGCCTGATTATCGTGGTGGGGCTGTCCATCGGCATGATTACCCCGCCGGTGGCCATCAACCTCTATGTGGCTTCCTCGGTGACGCAACTGCCGCTGGAGCGCATCACCCAGGCTATCGTGCCATATCTACTGGGGTTGATCGGCGTACTGCTATTGGTGGTTTACGTGCCGATGTGGCTTGGCTGGTCGGGGTGAGTTGATAAATGCAGGGGAATCGTTATTCCCCTGCGGCCAGATCACGCACCGGCTGGCCTGTGTCAAAAGCCACGACGTTGTCGAACGCATCGCCAAAATAGAGCTCATAGCTGTCTTTCTCGACATAGCCCAGGTGCGGCGTTGCCACGACGTTCGCCAGTTCCAGCAACGGGTGCGCCCGCACCGGTTCGTCATCGAACACATCCACGGCGGCCATGCCCGGCCGCCCGGCGTTGAGCGCGGCTTCCAGCGCGCCGTCTTCCACCAGCGGGGCGCGACTGGTATTCACCAGCAGCGCCGTGGGCTTCATGCTGGCGAGGTTTTCGGCGGTGACGATACCGCGGGTTTCCGGGTTTAGGCGCAGGTGAAGGCTGAGCACATCGCTGCGCGCGAAGAAATCCGCCTGGGAATCCGCCACCTCAAGCCCTGCGGCCGCGGCTCGTTCACGGGTCGTCTCCCGACCCCACACCAGCACGTCCATTTCAAACGCCTGGCCGTAACGCGCCACCAGCTGGCCAATCTTGCCGTAGCCAAAAATACCCAGCGTGCGGCCTTTCAAGCCGGTACCCAGCGTCCGCTGCCAGCGCCCGGCCTTGAGATTATTCACCTCGTCGGGGATATGCCGCATCGCCGCCAGCACCAGCCCCCAGGTCAACTCGGCAGCCGCATAGGGCGAACCGGTGCCCGCCAGCACGGTCACGCCGTGCTGGCGGCAGGCCGCCATATCCACATGAGCCGCCCCACCGCCAGTCTGGCTGATCACCTTGAGCTTGGGTAACCGCGCCAGCAACGACGCCGTTATCGGTGTGCGCTCGCGAATCAACACCAGGGCCTCGGCGTCTTGAAAGCGCGCCACCAACTGGTCTTCATCGGTCACCGTGTCGTTATAGACGGTGACCTGGTGGCCTGCCAGCTTGGCAAAGGCATCCAGCGTGCGTACGCAATCCTGATAATCGTCGGGGATCACTACCTTCATGAGTGCGTTTCCTTGGAAGGTTCAGAAGCTAGCGGGGTAGCGCCTTTAGGCGTATGGGTCGCAAAACGCTGCCACGCGAAGATACCTGCTATAACGGCAATCCCGGCGACATCGGTGATGGCTTGCCCATTGATCAGCATCAGGGCGGCGAACAGCAGCAGTCCACGTTCTAACCAGGAACATGGGCGCGCAAAATAGCCGATGGTCGATGCCGCCAGGGCAATAATACCCAGCACCCCGGATGCCACTGCCATGCCAATTTCCAGCTTCGTGCCTTGGCCCAGAAGCGGCGGGTGATAAATGAACATGAAGGGAATCAGGAAGCCGCCCAGCGAAATCTTGGTGGCCGTCAGTGCCGTACGGAACCAGTGCGAACCGGCAATCGCGCCACCGATATAAGCCGCCAGCGCGACAGGCGGCGTCACGCCTGAAAGAATCGCGAAATAAAGGATAAACAGGTGTGCCGAAAGACTTGGCAGCCCCGCTTCGATAAAGGCCGCCGCGACCACCGATGCCGCCAGCATATAAGCGGCGACCGTGGGCAGGCCCATCCCCAGAATAATGGCCACCACCATCGCCAGCAAAAGCGTGATTAGCACATCACCACCGCTCACCATGACGATCAGCGAGGACACCTTGAGCCCCAGCCCCGTCAGGCTGATCACCGCGGCAATCAGCGCGACACTGCCGATAATGACGGCAATCATGGCCGCCGTCATCGCCCCGGCTTCGAGGGCCGCCGGCAGGGATTTTACCCGCTCCCATAGCGTTCCCTGACTGCGTGGCGATACCAGATACAGCACCATCGCCGTGAAGTACGCTGCCACCGCGGCGGTTGTCGGTGTATAGCGCAGTATCAGCATGGTAATCAGCACGATCAGCGGCAGCAGTAAGGTTTCTACGTTGAAAAACCCTTCGCGCAAGCTTGGCCGCTGGTCTTTGGGAATCGGGTCCAGCCCTAGGCGCTTGGCTTCAAAATGCACGCTCATCCAGATAGCCAGGTAAAAAAGCAGCGCCGGTATCAGGGCAGCACTGATAATGTCCAGGTAGCTGGTTGATATCACATCGGCCATGACGAACGCAGCCGCGCCCATGATGGGCGGCAGAATCTGTCCGCCGGTCGATGCCGACGCTTCAGTCGCCGCGGCAAAACGCGGGCTATAGCCGCTTTTCTTCATCAGCGGAATGGTGAACACCCCGGTGGTGGCCACGTTGGCCGCCGTGCTACCGCTGATACTGCCAAACATGGCACTACACAAGGTAGCCGCTTTGGCGGGCCCGCCTGCCATTCCGCCGGTCGCGGCGGTGGAAAGCCGCATGAACGTATCGCCGCCGCCGGTCGTGACCAGCAGCGCTCCAAACATGATGAAGATGACAATCACCGTGGAGGAGGTGCGCATCAGGCTGCCAAAGATGCCAGTGGGGCCGAGGTAGAAGGTCGCCACCAGGTCGTCCCAGCGAAAACCGCCGTGGCCCCACACGCCGGGCAGGTGTTGCCCAAAGGCCGCATACGCCAGGGCGATCAGCACCAGGATCGGGAAGGCTAGGCCGATGGCGCGGCGACAGGCTTCCAGAAGCAGCAATATCGCACTCACGCCCAGTACCAGGTCCAGCGCGGTAGGCGTTAAATAGCCAAGTTGATAAATGATGCGGTCGAAGTGATAAACGTAGTAACCGCTGATCACGACGCTCATGACAATCGGGACAAGATCAAACCAGGGGATCTTCTGGGCATCCCGTACCCGGCAATGGTAGGCCAGAAAAATCAGCGGCATTGCAAACAGCAGGTGAACGGCGTTTTGCGTATTCACCGGCCCGGTAACGGCCGTGTAGAGGTGGAAGATCGCCATCGCAACGGCGGCTGTGCGCACCACCACAAACCAGAAGCCCGAGAGCTGTCGCTTGCCCGAATCCTCCTGATACTTTTCAACAACATTGGGATTCTTAGCGGTATCCATGGGGGAACTCCCGCGCCGCCCGCCCCAAGGCGGTCGAGCAACGCGTCAGACTGATAGCTAACGCCCCCACCGGGATACCGGCGGGGGCTCAAGAGTGTACTTACTGAGCTTCAGGCGGAATGATGTCTTCCGGAATGTCCAGACCCAACTCCTGGTAATAGCGCAGCGCCCCGGCATGCAGCGGGAAGGTGGCGGTATCTACCACGGTCTGTGGCTCAACGCTTGCCGCTGGCTTGAAAGAAGCCGCCACTTCGTCGTGGTTTTCCCAGTACGCTTTGGTCAGTTCGTACACCGTATCGGCGTCAAGCTCGGTGCTTGCCGCCACGCCCATGTAGATCCCCAGCGACTGGGCTTCGCTCATCCCGGTATAGGTATCCGCCGGTACAATGGCAGGCGACAGGAAGGGCAACTCTTCAATCACCGTGTCCACCTGTTCGTCCGTCAGCGACAGCAGCTGTAGCGGGCGTGAGGAATGCACCTCGGTAAACAGCGGGATCGGCGGCACACCGTTGTAGCTAAAGCCGACCAGGCGACCATCGGTCACGCCTTCCGCCGCATCGTTCACCCGCATGCGCTGGAAGTCCGGCTCGATATTGAGGATGTCGAATACCTGCTCGGTAATGTACTCACCGCCCCCACCAATGCTGCTGGGGTTGAAGCGTTCGCCGTTCAGGTCTTCAAAGGTTTCGATATCGCTATCCTGGCGAACTGCCCAGTGCATGGTGGACGGCGCAATCCAGTAAACGAGCCGCACATCCGGATTGGGCGTGTCCTCGAAACGGCCGACGCCGTTATAGAGCTCATACCCCACCAGGGCTTCGGTGAACGCCAGGTCAAGCTCGCCGTTATTCAGTCGAATGGCGTTTTCGCGGGTGCCGCCCGTTTCACGTACGGTAATTTCGTAATCTGAATTGGCGCTTATCACGCGCGCCCCTTCCGAGATACCAAAGAACCAGCCGGTACCGGTGGGCACGGCGCCCATGTTAAGCGCGGTCTGTGCCTGAACAGTGCCGGTCGTCAGCGCACCGGCGACCAACAGGGAAGCGGGTAGTAGGTGGCGTAGTTTTATTGCAGTCATTGTTATTTCCTCTCAGCGTCGGGAAGCATGTTGTGCTGTTGTGTGCTGTGGGAGGCCAAGGTCGCGCCCCTCCCGAAAACTCACCAAGCAGGGGAACATCGCTTGATGGTTGCTAGAGTGATAGCGCTAAAGGTGGGTGGCTGTATATTGGTGATTGATGAACCTGCCTTCTCCAAACGCGAAAGCTGGACAAGGAAGGCGCACGCCGTCTGACTTGGCGAGCCACCAATCAACGCACCTCGGCGGCATTCACCAAATGGTCGACCAACACCCGGGCGGCCATGGAGAGCTTGTCTAAATCTTTCACGTAGATACTCAGCCGACGCCGTGCCCAGCTGTCCCGAATCGCCAACACCTTGACGTTGAGGCCATCGACGTACTGACGAATGGCGCCGCGGGGCAATACGCCGATCCCCAGGCCTTCCTGGACCATCAGGCATAGCGCGTCGTAGCTGGTCACCTGTATGCGGATGCGCAGTGTCTTGTTGACCATGCTGGCGGCGCGCATGATTTCCAGGTTGATGGCGCTCGCGGTATGCAGCCCCACATGGGGATAGTCCAGGCACTCGCGAAAATCGATCTGCTCCCGCTCGGCAAGCGGATGCTGCTTGGGGACCACCAGCACGAGGTCATCAACGTGGTAGGGAAACTCGATGAGGTCATAGCCATGCAGCAGTTGGGCGCACACCCCGATATCTGCATTGTTGTTCATGACTTCGCGGGTAATGACGGGGCTTACTTTCTCTTCCAACTGCACGCCAATATCCGGGTGCTGCTCGAAAAAAACGCGCATTTCATTGGGCAGGTACTGGGTAATCGCTGACATGTTGGCGAACACCCGCACCATGCCGCGCTGACCACTGGCATAGTCGCGCATCTGCAGATCGAGGTCTTCCAGATTATGCAGCACGCCCCGGGATAGATTCAGCAGTGCACTCCCGGCGGGCGTCAGCACGATGCCCCGGTTGTTGCGCTTGAGCAGTGGCGTGTTGAAGTAGGCTTCCAGCTCGCTAAGCCGCTTGCTGACGGCCGAGGTCGCCATGAACGAAGCATCGGCAGCGCCGCTGATGGTGCCCGTTTCAGCCACGCGCACGAACAGCCTGAGTGAGGTCGGGTCGAGTTTCATGGCAGTTGTCGCGCCACGGGGCGCTTGATCAAGGCGGAGCGCATGCCCTTCTCCTGTGTTGTGATGTTCATGCACGTTAGCGCTTTGCTCATGCGGTTAATACTCATGTGCTTAAATACTATAGAGGCTGTTCGGGGTATGGGGCGCTAACAGGTGGTCGACCAGATGACGGGCCACCAGTGGCAGAGTAGCGTAATGGCGCATTCCCACCACCAGCTCGCGCTTGGCCCACTCGTCGGCCAAGGGGATCATGCATAACTTTAAATCTTTCAAATCGCGATACAGCGTCTGCTGGGGCAATACACCAACGCCCATGCCGTAATGAATCATGCGGCAAATCGCATCGAAGCTGCGTACCTGGATTCGCATGCGCAGGGTTCTTCCCGCCTGGCTGGCCTGCTCATGCAGCAGCGACTGCAGCGAGGTGTCCTGCTGCAAGCCCACAAAGTCGTATTCAGCAGCCTGATGCAAATGCAGCTCCCGATGAACAGCCAGCGGATGATCCTGCGGGGTCACCAGCACCAGTTGATCGCGCCGATAGGGCATTACCTCCAGCTCATCCGCCGCCACATGGCTGGCAAAAATGCCGATATCGGCCACGCCATCGCGCACGGCGGTAATCGCTTCACTGCTGGTACGTTCCTGCAGGTCGATCTTGATCTGGGGGTAGGTCAGGGCGAAGGCACTTAAATCCTGGGGAAGAAAGGCGATGATCGCCGAGGTGTTGGAATGTATCCGCACATGACCGCGCACCCCTTCGCCATATTCGCTCAGCTCGGCCTGCATTCGCGCCACGTCTTCGAGAATGCGTCGGGCATGGTGTAAAAACGCCCGGCCTGCCGGGGTGAGCTCAACCCCCCGGGGGCGGCGATACAAGAGTTCGGTGCCCACCAGCGCCTCCAGGTCGCTGACGCGCTTGCTGACCGCGGCCACGGCAAGGTGCTCACGCTCAGCGGCGGCGGTGAGCCGCCCCTCATCGGCAATGGCGACAAACAGTTTCAAGGTGACAAAATCAAATCGCTGCATCGCGCTGACCGCCCTGCTATTGGGGTAAAAGAACGTCCTTCGCCATCTTAGGCTTCGTCCATGACGAACACCTAGTTCCTGATTGCTTAATTGTTCTCACGCGCCAGCTCGCCGATGCTGGTGGGTAAACAAACTGACAAAAGCTGCATGAACAGGGTTATCAGGAGCTTATATTATGACCACCCGCCAGCTTCCCCTCGATGGGCTTAAAGTCGTAGAGCTTGGCCAGCTAATTGCAGGCCCCTTTGCCACCAAACTTCTCGGCGAATTCGGCGCTGACGTGATCAAGATCGAGCCCCCCGGCACTGGCGACCCCCTTCGCAAATGGCGGATTCTCGAAGAAGGCACCTCGCTTTGGTGGCATGTGCAAAGCCGTACCAAGCGCTCGGTGACCCTCGACCTGCGCACTGAAGAGGGCCAGGACATGGTGCGCCGCCTGGCGACAGAGGCGGATGTCATCGTTGAAAACTTCCGCCCCGGCACGCTAGAGGGCTGGGGGCTTGGCTATGAAGACTTGGCCGCGCATAACCCCAGGTTGATCATGGTGCGCGTTTCCGGCTTCGGCCAGACCGGCCCTTACCGTAACAAGCCAGGGTTCGGGGTCATCGGCGAGGCGATGGGCGGGTTGCGCTACCTGACCGGCCAGCCAGATGAACCCTCGGTACGGGTCGGCGTCAGCATCGGCGATTCGTTATCCGCGCTATACGCCGTGATAGGCACGCTGCTTGCCCTTCAGGAGCGACAGCGTAGCGGCCTGGGGCAGGAAATTGACGTCGCGCTCTACGAGTCCGTCTTTGCCATGATGGAAAGCCTGCTGCCCGAATACGATGCCACCGGCCATGTGCGCGAACCCAGTGGTAGCGCACTGCCTGGCATCACGCCCTCGAACGCTTACCGTACCCAGCAGGGTGACTATGTGCTCATCGCAGGCAACGGCGACAGCATCTTCAAGCGTCTTATGCAGGTCATCGGCCGCGACGACCTAGCGCAGCACCCTGCCATGGCGCATAACGATGGCCGTTCCCAACATGCCCAGGAAATCGATGCCGCTATCGAGGCCTGGACCCAGACCCGGGAGCGTGACGAGATACTGCGCCTCCTGGAGGAGGCCCGGGTCCCCGCAGGCTACCCCTATACCGCAGCGGATATCGCCAGCGACCCCCACTACCTGGCCCGCGAAATGATCCAGACCGTGACGCGTGCCGACGGCCGTCCGCTCAAGGTGCCGGGCGTCCTGCCCAAATTGAGCGCCACGCCCGGTAGGCTTGGGCAAGGTGGCCCGCCGCTGGGTGCCCATACCGATGAAGTGCTTGATGAGTTGGGCATCGACACCGAAACCCGTGAAAAACTGCGCCATGCAGGCATTATCTAACCTTGAGAGGGCAGGATGGAGACGCTACAAATCAATGAAGTCGCTCCCCGGGATGGCTTTCAGAGCGAATCGCGTTTTATACCCACCGACCAGAAGGTGGCGTTGATTGATGCCTTGACCGCCACCGGCATTGCGCGCATCGAGGCCACCTCCTTCGTGTCGCCCAAGGCGATTCCTAACCTGCGTGATGCCGCCGAGGTCGTCAGCGCCATTCAACGTCGTCAAGGGGTCGACGTAACCGTGCTGGTCCCTAACCTGAAAGGTGCCGAGCGTGCGCTTGCCTGCGGTGTCGACGAGATCAACCTGGTGATGTCGGCAAGCGATGCCCACGGCCGGGCCAACCTGCGCATGACGCCCGACGCGTCACTCCAGCAGTTTGCCAACATCATCAATACCGTCAGGGGCAGCGGCGTGTTTATCAACGCCTCGCTGTCGACGGCCTTTGGTTGCCCGTTTGAAGGCAATGTGCCTGAAGCGCGGGTATTCGACCTCATCGAACAACAGCTGGCGCTGGGCGTAGAGGGTGTCACGCTCTGCGATACCACCGGTGTTGCCAATCCGGTTCAGGTGAGCGCACTGTGTGCTCAGGTACTGAAACACTTCCCTGGCGTACCGTTTACGCTGCATTTTCATAATACCCGGGGCATGGGCCTTGCCAACGCGCTGGCCGCCTGGCAGGTCGGCATTACCCGCTTCGATGCCTCGCTGGGAGGGCTTGGCGGCTGCCCCTTTGCCCCCGGCGCCACGGGCAATGTGTGCACGGAAGACCTGGTACACATGTTTGAGCAGATGGGCGTCAACACGGGCGTCAACCTGCCCGCACTGCTCGAGGCCTCTGCCACTCTCCCCGACTTGATCGGCCACGACACCCCTGGGCAGGTAGGCAAAGCAGGCAGCGCCGATCGTCGCCATCCTCTGCCTGCCCAGGCGTAACGCAACCCCACCGATGGTAAATAACAATGACTCAGTCCGTGACATCCGCCCAACCCTTGAACCTTTCCCAGCAGTTAATCCAGCGCCATCTCGTCAGCGGCGAGATGATCCCGGGCAGTGAAATCGCTCTAGATATCAACCAGGCGTTGCTTCAGGACGTGCTGGGCACACTGGTCATGCTGGAACTCGAAGCCATGGGCCTGGACCGCGTCCACACCCAGCCCAGCGTGCAGTATATCGACCACGGCCTGGTACAAGCGGACAACCTGAACGCGGAAACCTATCTGTTTCTGAAAAGTGCCTGCGAGCGTTTCGGCGTGTGGTACTCGGGGCCCGGCAATGGCATCAGCCACCCGGTGCATATGGAAAACTTCGGCGTGCCCGGTCAGTCGATCGTCGGCTGCGACAGCCATACCACGGCGGCAGGGGCGCTGGGTATGCTGGCCATCGGCGCAGGCGGTATTGAAGTCGCCATGGCCATGGCGGGGGAGCCGCTGTATATCACCATGCCCAAGATCTGGGGCATTAAGCTGGAAGGCCAACTCCCCGACTGGGTGTCCGCCAAGGACATCGTTCTCGAACTGTTACGCCGACACGGCGTTGCCGGTGGCAAGAACACGATGATCGAATATTACGGCCCCGGGCTTGCCCACCTTTCCGCTATGGACCGCCATGTATTGGCGAACATGGGCACTGAAATGGGCGCGACGGCCACGGTCTTCCCCAGCGACGAAGAAACCCGTCGCTTTCTGGCGGCTCGTGGACGGGAGAGTGACTGGCAGCCACTGGCCGCGGAGCCCGGCTGTCGCTATGAACTCAACGATCATCTGGACCTCGCGACCCTCGAACCCATGATCGCGTTGCCTTCCAGCCCGGATAAGGTCGTCACCGTCCGCGAAGCGGCAGGCCAGCCACTCCATCAGGCCTATATCGGCTCTTCAGGTAATCCGGGCTATCGTGATTTTGCGGTGGTGGCGGAAATCGTCCGCGACCGCCAGGTGGCCGACGGCGTCTCCCTGGACATCAACCCGTCTTCCCGCCAGGTGCTCACCACGCTGATTCAGCAGGGTTATCTGGCTGATCTCGTTGCCAGTGGCGCGCGACTCCATCAGGCAGGTTGCAACGGCTGTATCGGCATGGGCCAGGCCCCAGCCGTGGGGCTCAACAGCCTGCGCACGGTACCGCGTAATTTTCCGGGGCGCTCGGGCACACGGGAAGACAGCGTTTTTCTATGCAGCCCGGAAACGGCGGCGGCCTCGGCACTGGCCGGGGTCATTACCGACCCACGAACGCTTTCCATGGCGTATCCGCGCATTACCGAGCCGGACAAGATAGTCATTAACCGCGCGCTGTTTAACGCGCCGCTGCCTGTTGAAGAAGCCCGCCTCAAGCCCCTGCAAAAAACCGACAACACACCGGCATTACCGGCGTTGAGCCCCCTCCCCGATACGCTGGAAGTGCCCGTATTGCTGGTCGTCGGCGACAACATTTCAACCGATGACATCATGCCCGCCGGGCAGCGGGTGCTGCCTTACTGGAGCAGCATCTATGCGTCGGCTCCTTTCACGTTTGAAGCCGTCGATGACACCTATGCGACCCGCGCTGACACCACCCGCACCCAGGGCGGTCATGTGATCGTCGGCGGTGTTAACTACGGCCAAGGGTCAAGTCGCGAGAATGCCGCGCTGGTGCCCCGATACCTGGGCTTGCAGGTGGTGATCGCCAAGAGTTTTGCCCGCATTCATTGGCAGAACCTGATTTGTTTTGGCGCCTTACCGCTCACTTTTTGCCAGCCCGAAGATAGCGGGCGTTTGAGTCAGGGAGACATCATTGTGATCAAGGACCTTTACAACCAACTCGCCAAAGGCGATGACCTGATCGCCGAGATTCCCGGCAAGGGGACAATGACCTTGCACCACGGGCTGACGGAGCGCCAGAAAACGTTGATTGCGCAAGGCGGTGTCATTAATCACCTGCGTGAGCGCAATGCTCAACAAGCGACGTCGACCAGCGGCTAGCCACCGCCCGGCAGATAACCATCGAAAAGGGTTTGTCCAGTGACAGGCCCATGATCAACCAGTACACCCTTATAAAAAGCTGCCGATCTCGATCACGCCGCCACACTGGCTGGGGCTATAGCCTGGCAGACACTGCACCGCTTCCTGGAAGGAAGCGCTGCGCAGCACCTGCAAAAAGTCGTCAAATTTAGGCTCTTTCAGGGAACGATGATGGCAGGCCAGCAAGTAGTCTTCCGTGGCCAGCGGCACAAAATCAAGCCCAAACCGCTGCGCGGCGGCCTCGACACCAAAGCCTGCATCTGCCATACCCGCCGCCACATAGGCCGCGACCGCCGAGTGGGTGTACTCCTCAACCCCGTAACCATTGACGTTGGCGGCTGAAATACCGGCCTCGGCCAGCAGGCTGTCCAGCAGTTCCCGGGTTCCCGACGACGCCTGACGGTTGATAAAGGTCACCGGCCTGTCGGCCAGTGCGGCAACACCATCAATGCCCAACGGGTTACCCGGCGCCACCATTAGTCCCTGCTGGCGGGCGATAAATCCTATCAGCCGATGATAGCGGGGCTTGAGCAGGCGGCGATATTTGCGCCGTGCCTTTTCCCCCACAGCTCCCCTGGGCAGGTGGCAGCCCGCCAGATCACAGCGGTCTTGGTTCAGGGCTGCAAGCGCTTCCATCGAGCTGCAGTACTGCAGGTAAAGCTGCAGTTCACCAAGATGCTGCGGCAGCAGCTCTATCGCAAAACCGTGGCTGGCGTGGAGGCGCAGTACCGGGTGCACGCCTTCCTGGTGCTGCTGAATGGCAAGGTTCAGCTCTGAGCTCAGGCTATCGAGCTGCGGGCTTAACCGAGCGGTGGCGCGCTGCTCGGCCCACAGCAGCTTCTCACCCAGCGGCGATAGCCGCGCCCCGCGTCCACGCGCCATTTCTACCAAAGTGACACCAAAAAACTCCCCGCCCTGGCGCAGTAAATTCCACGCGTGGCGATAGGAAATACCCGCCTCTTCGGCGGCATGGGTCAACTTGCCATGACGATGCACTGCCCCCAGCAAGCGCAGAAGGTGGGGATCGAGACGGTGCCCCTCTTCATCACTAAAGCACCAGGAGGGCGTTACCTTGATCCGTTTCATAGGCACACTATTTCATATTTTTAAGCCGATAACTTGATGCTAGCTTTGTATTAACCGTGATGCACGTCTTTTTAAATATGAAAAGCAGTGCATATTTAAAACATAATAAGCAGTCGTGAGGAAGGCATCATGAACCATTCCCAGGAGTGGGCGCCGCAGGTAATTCAGGCCGAGGTCGACGCCCTGAAGCACAAGCCCGGCGCCCTACTGCCGATCCTCCATGCCCTTCAGGATCGCATCGGCTTCATCCCAGAGGCAGCGGTGCCGATCATCGCCGATGCCCTCCACCAGACACGTGCCGAGGTGCACGGTGTCATCAGCTTCTATCACCACTTTCGCACCACACCGCCGGGGCGCCACGTGGTGCAGATCTGCCGTGCCGAGGCCTGTCAGTCGGTAGGGGCGCGGCAGCTCGAAGCCCACGCAAAAGCGCGTTTGGGGGTCGACTACCACCAGACCACGCCGGATCGCGAAATTACCCTCGAAGCCGTTTACTGCCTGGGCAACTGCGCTTGCGGCCCGTCGATCCGCGTGGACGACAGTATTCGCGGCCGCGTCACACCGGAAGCCTTCGATGAATTGATGGATGAGCTGCAGACCCGGCCGCTGGAGGTGATGGGATGAGCATTCGCGTTTATGTCCCCCGCGATACCACCGCGCTTTCGCTGGGTGCGGATATGATTGCCAGCCGACTGATAAGAGAGGCCGCCGCACGCGGCCAGACAATCACCCTGGTACGTAACGGCTCCCGTGGCCTTGCCTGGCTTGAGCCGCTGGTGGAAGTCGACACCCCCATCGGCCGGTTCGCCTATGGCCCGGTGACGCCCAGCGACGTCACCACACTGCTCGACAGTGGCCTGCTGGAAGGCAGCGTCAGCCACCCTCTGGCGCTGGGTCCCACAGAGGAAATCGACTACCTTGCCAAGCAGCAGCGTTTAACCTTCGCGCGTATCGGCATCACTGACCCGCTATCGATTGAGGACTATCGCGCCCATAACGGTTTTAGCGGCCTGGAGGCTGCGCTGCAACGTGAGCCCCAGGACATCGTTGAGGAAGTCAAAGCCTCCGGCCTACGCGGACGCGGCGGGGCCGCCTTCCCGACCGGCATCAAGTGGCAGACGGTGCTCGACACGTCCGCCGACCAAAAATATATCGTCTGCAATGCCGACGAGGGCGACTCCGGCACCTTCGCCGACCGGCTGGCAATGGAGTGCGACCCTTACATGCTGATCGAAGGCATGACCATCGCCGGGCTCGCGGTGGGCGCCACCCAAGGCTATATCTACCTGCGTTCGGAGTACCCGCTGGCGAAAGAGATCCTCGACGAAGCCATTTGCCGTGCTGAGACCGCCGGGTATCTCGGCGACGACCTGCGCGGCAGCGGCCGTACCTTCCATCTGGAAGTACGTCTGGGCGCCGGCGCGTACATTTGCGGCGAAGAGACATCCCTTCTGGAAAGCCTGGAGGGCAAGCGGGGCCTGGTACGTTTCAAGCCGCCGCTGCCCGCCATCGAGGGGCTGTTCGGCCGCCCCACCGTGGTCAATAACGTGCTCTCGCTGGCCGCCGTGCCGTTCATTCTTGCCGAAGGCGCCGAGGCCTACGCCAATCACGGCATGGGCCGCTCCAGGGGCACGCTGGCGCTGCAGCTAGCAGGCAACGTTCAGCGCGGCGGTCTGGTGGAGCTCGCCTTTGGCACCACCTTGCGTACGCTGATGGAGGATTTCGGCGGTGGCACGGCAAGCGGTCGACCGCTACGTGCCGTGCAGGTGGGCGGCCCGTTGTGTGCCTATCTGCCGGAAAGCCAGTGGGACATGCCGCTGGATTACGAAACCTTCGCCGAAGTCGGTGCAGGCGTGGGTCACGGCGGCGTGGTGATGTTTGATGACAGCGTCGACATGGCCGAGCAGGCACGCTTTTCGATGGAGTTCTGCAAGGTGGAGTCCTGCGGCAAGTGTACGCCCTGTCGTATCGGCTCGACCCGTGGCGTGGAGGTGATCGACCGCATTCGCGCCAACGACAATCGCGAGGCCAATCTCGTCCTGCTGAGCGATCTTTGCGAAACGATGGTGGATGGCTCGCTCTGCGCCATGGGCGGCATGGCCCCCTTCCCGGTGCAGAGCGCGATGAAACACTTTGCTGAGGATTTCCAGCAGGCGGCGAACGGAGACAGATCATGATTGAACATTTCGATCCACGGCGTCATGCCAACAGCGTCGATTTCAATAAAGACTATTTCAACAAGGACTATGGCACGCCCTCGCCCACCCCGAATGCCGATGCCGCCCCGGTCACTCTCGAGATCGACGGCGTCACCGTCAGCGTGCCTGAAGGCACCTCGGTATTGCGCGCCGCGGCCCTGGCCGATATCAACATCCCCAAACTGTGCGCCACCGATAGCCTGGAAGCCTTTGGTTCCTGTCGCCTGTGCGCCGTGCAGGTAGAGGGGCGCCGGGGCTTTCCCGCCTCCTGCACCACGCCGGTGGTGCAGGGCATGAAGGTGACCACCCAGAACGAGCGGCTCGCCAAGCTGCGCCGCAACGTGATGGAGCTGTACATCTCCGACCACCCGCTGGACTGTTTGACCTGCCCAGCCAATGGCGACTGCGAGCTGCAGGACATGGCGGGTAGCGTCGGCCTACGTGAAGTGCGCTACGGCTTTACGGGCGAGAATCATCTGGAGGCGGTCAAGGACGAGTCCAACCCCTATTTTACGTTTGACCCGAGTAAATGCATCGTCTGCTCGCGCTGTGTGCGCGCCTGCGACGAAGTGCAGGGCACCTTCGCACTGACCATCGACGGCCGCGGGTTCGAATCCAAAGTATCAGCAGGCCAGAACGACGCCTTCATGGACTCGGACTGCGTCTCCTGCGGCGCCTGCGTGCAGGCCTGCCCCACGGCCACGCTAATGGAAAAAAGCGTGATCGACCACGGCGTGCCGGATCACAGCGTGGTCACCACCTGCGCCTACTGCGGCGTGGGCTGCTCGTTCGAGGCCCAGATGAAGGGCGACCAGCTGGTGCGCATGGTGCCCTACAAGGGCGGCGACGCCAATCACGGCCACTCCTGCGTCAAGGGGCGTTTTGCCTTCGGCTATACCACCCACCCGGATCGCCTGACCACGCCGATGATTCGTGACTCAATCGACCAGCCCTGGCGCGAAGTCAGTTGGGAAGAGGCGATCAGCTTTGCCGCGCACCGTCTCAAGGCGATTCAGGCCGAACACGGCCGCGAGAGCATCGGCGGTATCACCTCATCGCGCTGCACCAACGAAGAGACCTACCTGGTGCAGAAGCTGATCCGCGCCGCCTTCGGCAACAACAACACCGACACCTGCGCACGAGTTTGCCACTCACCCACTGGCTACGGCCTGAAGACCACGCTGGGTGAGTCGGCGGGCACCCAGACGTTTGACTCGGTGATGAAGTCGGACGCGATTATCGTGATCGGCGCCAACCCCACCGACGCCCACCCGGTGTTTGGCTCCATGATGCGCAAGCGCCTGCGACAGGGGGCCAAGCTGATCGTCGCCGACCCTCGCCGCATCGACCTATTGAAAACACCGCACCTGGGCGAGGCCCAGCACCTTCCGCTGCGCCCGGGCACCAACGTGGCGCTGGTCAACGCCCTGGGCCACGTGGTGGTCACCGAAGGCCTCGAGGACGCGGAGTTCGTCGCCAAGCGCTGCGATACCGAAGCGTACCGCGCCTGGCGCGACTTTATCGGCGAGGCTCGCCATTCGCCGGAGGCGACCGAAGCCATCACCGGCGTGCCCGCCGAGGCCGTGCGCCAGGCGGCACGCACTTACGCCACGGCGGGCAACGGTGCCATCTACTACGGGCTGGGCGTCACCGAACACAGCCAGGGTTCGACCATGGTGATGGGGATTGCCAACCTGGCCTTGGCCACCGGCAACATTGGCCGCGAGGGCGTGGGTGTGAACCCGCTGCGCGGCCAGAACAACGTCCAGGGTTCCTGTGACATGGGCTCCTTCCCCCACGAGCTGCCAGGCTACCAGCACGTGGCTGACCCCATCGCCCGCGACCGCTTTGAGACGGTGTGGGGCGTCAAGCTCGACGACGAGCCGGGGCTGCGCATTCCCAACATGTTCGACGCCGCCATCGAAGGGACTTTTAAAGCGCTCTATGTGCAGGGCGAGGATATTGCCCAGTCCGACCCTAACACGCAGCACGTCGAGGCGGCGCTCACGTCGCTGGACTGCCTGATCGTGCAGGATATCTTCTTGAACGAAACGGCCAAGTTCGCCCATGTGCTGCTGCCGGGTTCAAGCTTTTTGGAGAAGAACGGCACCTTCACCAACGCCGAGCGACGTATCAACCGGGTACGCAAGGTGACGGCCCCGGTGGCCGGCAAGGAAGACTGGGAAGTCACCCAGGATCTGGCCAATGCGCTGGGCTACCCGATGCACTATACCCATCCCTCCGAAATCATGGACGAAATCGCCCAGTTGACGCCAAGCTTCGCGGGCGTCAGCTACACAAAGCTGGAGGAACGCGGCAGCCTGCAGTGGCCCTGCAACGCCGAGTACCCGCTGGGCATGCCGACCATGCACGAGGTTGAGTTCCCCATCGGGCTGGGACGCTTTGCGATTACCGAGTACGTGGCCACCGAGGAGCGGGCCAACCGCCGCTTCCCGCTACTGCTCACCACCGGCCGGATCCTTAGCCAGTACAACGTGGGGGCCCAGACCCGGCGCACCGACAACCAGCGCTGGCACGATGAGGACGTGCTGGAGCTGCACCCTTCAGACGCCGAGCTGCGCGGCGTGCGCGACGGCGACTGGCTGGGCATCACCAGCCGTTCGGGCCAGACAGTACTGCGCGCGCGACTCAGTGAGCGCATGCAGCCCGGCGTGGTGTATACCACCTTCCACCACCCCGGCAGTGGCGCCAATGTCATCACCACGGACAACTCGGACTGGGCCACCAACTGCCCGGAGTACAAGGTCACGGCGGTGCAGGTGGAAAAAGTCAGCCAACCGTCGGCCTGGCAGCAACGCTTTAGCGCCTTTGACCTGGCCCAGCGTGATTACCTGGCCAAGGCCCAGCAGGAGGTTCCATGAGCGCCTCACGTATAAACGACACGGCGCCAGCCCCGGAAAAAGGCATAGCACACCAGCCAGTGGAAGTGCGCCGGGGCGCTAACGGCTGGTACGCCGATAGTCAGGAGGATCGACTGGCCCTGGAAAGGCCGGTGGCCCTGGTCTACAACGGCATCTCCCACGCGGTGATGATGGCCAGCCCAACGGATCTTGAGGAGTTTGCCCTGGGCTTCAGCCTGTCAGAAGGCATCCTGGCCAACGTCGACGAGTGCTACGATCTCGATATCCACGAAGCACCCCAAGGCCTCACCGTTCACCTCACTATTGCCAGCCAGCGAATGGCCGAGCTCAAACAACGGCGGCGCAGCCTGACAGGACGCACTGGCTGCGGGTTATGCGGTGCCGAAGCACTGGAACAGGCCATCCGCCCGATTCCCCCTGTCTTGGCGCCGCCCTTGAGTGACGCCGCCATCCAGCGCTCCCTGCAGGAACTGGCCGCCCACCAGCCGCTGCAGGCAGCCACTGGCGCTAGCCACGGTGCCGCCTGGTGCGATGCCCAGGGGCGCATCCAACGGCTGCGTGAGGATGTGGGTCGGCATAACGCCCTGGACAAATTGATTGGTGCCCTTGCCCGCGAAGCCCTTCCCCTCGGCGAAGGGTTCGCGCTGGTCACCAGTCGCGCCAGCTACGAGATGGTGCACAAATGTGCCAGTGCCGGTATTGGCGCCCTGGTGGCGGTATCGGCGGCCACCGCCCTGGCCGTGGAGCAGGCCCAGGCATCGGGGCTGCTACTGGCAGGCTTTGCGCGGCCCGGCCGCCACCTGATTTACCATCGCCCCACGGCGGCGGCGATGGCACACGGCTGAGGAGGCACGCAATGTCGTCGAACCAAGAGACTCACCTGATTCACATGACCAACCAGATCGCCGCTAACCTGGGCGGCGGTCGCGATGAAGAAACGGCAGCCGCGGCCACCTGCCGCCACCTGGAAACCTTCTGGGCGCGCTCCATGAAGCATCGCCTGGTCGCCACACTGGAACGCGAGGATACTGCGCTTTCACCACTGGCAAAGCGCGCCGTCACCTTGCTGGCGGAAAGATTGGCCAGGCGCCATACCGGATAACCATCACTGGCGGTTACGCAACGGGGCTTGCCAAATGGCAAGCCCCGTTTTTATACCCATCTTTCCCAAGTGCTGATATCACAAGCACTGGTAGTGAACGTTAGAACTCTTCCCACTCATCTGCAGCATGCTTTGCCGGTGAGGGCTTTGATGATGGCTGTGATGAGGCGTGGGATGAAAGCGCAGGGCGCTTCATAGCGTTATCGCTGCCACGCTTCTGAGACGCCGGAGAGGCGAGCGCCTGATGCTGTGGCTCGCCTTCGCCCAGCACAAAGGAGTTGATCAGCTCGCTCAGGTGCTCGGCATGGCGGCGCATGTCGGCGGCAGCAGTGGTCGACTGTTGCACCATGGCGGCGTTTTGCTGAGTCATGGTATCCATTTCGGCCACGGCGGTATTGATCTGGCTGATACCGCTGCTCTGCTCTTTCGCCCCGGCACTGATCTCGCCGATCACGTCGGTCACCTTGGCCACGCTCTCGACGATTTCCCGCATCGTGGTGCCCGCATCACGCACCAGCTCTGCGCCGGAATGGGTGTGCTGCACCGAGGCATCGATGAGCGTGCGAATTTCCTTGGACGCATCGCTGGAACGGCTCGCCAGGGTTCTAACTTCCTGCGCTACCACGGCAAACCCACGGCCATGCTCGCCCGCTCGGGCGGCTTCCACCGAAGCGTTGAGCGCCAGGATGTTGGTCTGGAAGGCAATGGAATCGATCATGGTAATGATATCGCTGATACGGCTGGCCGACTCATTGATATCCTGCATGGTGCGTTCCACCTGCTCCATAGACTGCTCGCCCTTGTGGGCAACTTCCGCAGTGGACTGCACCAGCTTATTGGCCTGCTGGGCACTGTCGGCGCTGTGATTGACCGTCGAGGTAATCTCTTCCATAGAGGAGGAGGTTTCCTGAAGGTTGGCAGCCGCCTGCTCGGTCCGCGTCGACAGTTCTTCGCTGCTGCGGGATATTTCACCAGCGGAATCATATACGCTGGAGGTACTGTGGCGAACATCGCGCAGCGTGTCCTGCATACGCTCGACAAAGGCATTGAACTGCATGGACAGCTCGCCGATCTCGTCGTTGCTTTCCACCGCGAGGCGGCGGGTCAGGTCACCCCGGCCCTGGGCGATATCGTGCATGGCGGCAGAGGTGCGCTTGATCGGCCCGACGGTACGACGAACAAAAACATACGCGACCAGCGCCACCACCATAAACAGCACCAGCCCCAGCAGCGCGGCAAAGAGGATGCTTTGACGTATATCAGCAGCTGTCTCGGCCTCTAGTGCTGCCATCGTTTCATCCACATCGGTCACGTACACACCCGCGCCAATTAACCAATCCCATTTTTCGAGGCGGTCGACATAAGAGTGCTTGGGTTCAAATTCGTCGGTACCTGGGTATTCCCACACATAGTTATAGAAGCCGCCGCCACTCTGGGCAACGTCGATGATCTCGCGGATCAGATAGGTGCCATCGGGAGTTTGCGCGTCGATCATGTTGGTACCTTCACGCTCCGGCGCGGGGGCCGTCACGATATTGTTACCATCATAGTCGTAGATGAAAATATAGTTGTTATCTTCAAAGCGCATGGAGCGCACGATCTCGGCAACCTGTTGCTTGGCTTCCTCATCGTTGACACCGGCGTCTTCGTAAATCGGTTCGATGGCAGTCCTCGCCATTTGCACAACGTCGCGCACCGCTCTGCGGCGTTCTTCAATCAATTGTTCACGCTGTTCCGCCAGCGCGTCGCGGGCGTCCTGGGTTGTGCTATAGGCTTTAAACCCGACCAGTGCAACCGTGACCAGGAACAAGGGTAACAAGACCAGTATCAGCACCTTGGTTTGCAGGCCCAAGGCCCAGCGAGAGGGAGATTCAGAGGTAGTCATTGTGAGCGAATTCCAACGTTTGTGAGTTATGAAGTATTAAAATTATTATTCGTCTTTTATCGACAAACGATGTTTAAACTTTAATTATTCAGGACCATTCGATGGTTTGTGGCCTATTCAGAGCAAAATTAGAAGGTTCATAACATACGTTAAGGTGATGGAAAGCCTTGGCGTCCACAGTGAAGGTGTGGTGGCCAGGGACGGCCCGTTTTAAGGCTTGATGCCACCCACCTTTGTTCAGTCGCCTCGACCCTTCAACCGCCTGGTCGGGGCGACTTTTTTATTGTGCCCGCCCCAGGTTAGCCCGCAATGGCCGTGCGCCGCTCATCCAACATCCCTTTATCGAGAATAAAGCGGATAATCTCTTCAAGCCCTACCCCGTCATACAGATTGGTGAACACAAAGGGCCGTTCGCCACGCATTTTCTTGGAATCGCGCTCCATCACCTCCAGCGAGGCATGCACCTGCTCGGCGATGTCGATCTTGTTGATAATCAGCAGGTCGGATTTGGTGATGCCCGGGCCACCTTTACGTGGAATCTTGTCCCCAGCGGAGACGTCGATCACGTAGAGGGTGAGATCCGAAAGCTCGGGGCTGAAGGTTGCCGACAGGTTATCACCGCCGGATTCCACCATTACCAGTTCCAGCTTGGGGTGGCGTTCCTGCAGCTCATCGATGGCCGCCAGGTTCATGGAGGCATCTTCTCGAATGGCGGTGTGCGGGCAGCCGCCGGTTTCCACGCCTAGAATGCGGTCGGCCGGCAGCGCATCGTGCTTGAGCAGAAAGTCGGCGTCTTCGCGGGTGTAGATATCGTTGGTCACCACGGCGATATCGTAGTGGTCGCGCAGCGCCAGGCAGAGCTGCTTTAACAGCGCGGTTTTGCCCGAGCCAACCGGGCCACCCACGCCAACGCGTAAACAGTGCGTCATAATGAATATCTCCTAACTTCTAAACAGTCGTGAATATTGGGTTTCGTGCAAGGCGCTGGCCAGCGCCAGGCCAGGAAGCACCGGGCCGAGCTCATCGTCATCAAGCGAAAGCGCCTGATCCACGGCAGTGACAAGTGCCGGGCGCAGTTGCTCGTTCACCCGCTGGGCAGCGGTGTGGCCCAGTGGCAGGGCCTTGCAGGCGACGGCCAACTGGTTTTCCAGCCACGCCCAGGCAAAGCCGAGCAGCGTTTGTCGAACGGATACGCCACGGGTATGGGCCGTGAAAGCAAACAGCGTTACATAGCCTGCCTGAGCCGGTAACAAGGGCGCTAGTGAGTCTTCACTTGGCATCAAGTTCAGGCTACCCAGCAGACGCTTGAGTGAGGCACCCAGGCGACTGTCTTCAGCGGCCAGCTCGGCAGTTTCCCGCGTCGCCGCCAACCACGTATCCCACTGGGCAATCGTATCGCTATCGCCTTTGCCAATGGCCTGATGCAGCCGCGCCAGCACGGGTAACTCGCAACGGGTTAAGCCGTCTTCCAATACGCCGCTTAACCACTCGGCGAGGCTTGCTTCGTCACTTACCCAGCCGAGTTCAAAGGCACTTTCCAGGCCTTGCGAGAAGGCAAAGGCACCGATGGGCAGCGACGGGCTGACCAGTTGCATCAGCCCCAGCAGTGCCAGCTCATCGTTTTGGCTGTTTTGCGCGGTGACATCAGTGGGCATGGTGATGCTCATGGTCGTGTGAATGGTCATGAGGGTGGCCGTGGTCATGAGAATGGCCGTGCCCGTGGGAATGACCATGTGAGTGACCACCGCCGCCTATCTGATTATAGGCGCCCGGCTCCGGGTCGAAGGTGGCGTTGTGGTGCTCTAATTCTGCACCTAACAACTCGGCGAGCTCTTCCAGTACATGATCCGGCGGGAAGCGCACCCAGCCACCTTTTTCATCTTCCCCCAGTGCCAGCTGTACGTGGCGATTGCCCAGGTGGTAAGCAAGGCGCGCCAGTGGTAAGCCAGCACTTACTCGCGCGGTCACCACCGGTTCTACGGCGGCGCAGACACGCACGACTTCGCCACTTTCGGCTTTCAGGCCTTCGCCGCTACGCAACACCGGGCCGCGATCCAGAAACAGCCCCAGCTCACGACCGCTGTCGCTTTGGGCTTTCAAGCGTCCGCGGATGCGCAGTTCAAAGGGCAGCGTGAGCGTGTCGCTAGCGGCGCTCTCGTCTATCGGCCCTAAACGCTCTATCAGTTTCAGCATTGCTACCGTCCTTTCGCTATCTATGGGGCTGTGCCGGGGGTAGGTCTACGAGAGGGCGCTGTGAATACCTCCCTGTAAGCTACTTTTGCCATCCATGGCAAAAGACCCTCTCTACGACCTACCCCCGTCACCTCTACCTAAATAAAATAGCCTCGCTCAAAACAAGTGATACCGCTGGGCCAGCGGCAATTCGGTAGCAGGCTCGCAGGTTAAAATTTCGCCATCGCAGCGCACTTCGTAGGTTTGCGGGTCGACGGTCAGATCCGGGCAGGCATCGTTGAGCTTCATGTCCTGCTTGCGCACCTGGCGCACGTTTTTGCACGCCGCTAGCTCGCTGTTCAGCCCTAGCGTTTGTTTAATCCCCGCATCCA
Source organism: Halomonas sp. G11 (assembly GCF_001663515.1). Classification (NCBI taxonomy): domain Bacteria; kingdom Pseudomonadati; phylum Pseudomonadota; class Gammaproteobacteria; order Oceanospirillales; family Halomonadaceae; genus Halomonas; species Halomonas sp. G11. Next base: position 90,894 of record NZ_LYXG01000034.1, on the reverse strand, counting down.
GCGCCGCCTGGCTGACAAAGCTGAGCCGGGTCTGGCTGGCCGCGCGGCCCAGGGCACCAAACATGTAACGGTAATGCACCGGCTGTGGCGTGGGAATCGACGCATTGGGGTCGCCCATGGGGGCCGCCGCAATCATGCCGCCCTTGATGATCATCGCCGGTTTGGTACCGAAAAACGCCGGTTTCCAAAGCACCAGATCCGCCATTTTTCCGACTTCGATGGAGCCGACTTCGTGGGCGATACCGTGGGTGATGGCCGGGTTAATGGTGTATTTGGCGATATAGCGCTTGGCGCGGAAATTATCGGCGCCCAGGGCCTCGTCTTCCGGCAGCAGGCCGCGCTGAACCTTCATTTTATGCGCCGTTTGCCAGGTGCGGCAGACCACTTCACCGACCCGCCCCATGGCCTGGGAGTCCGAGGCGATCATCGAGATCACGCCCAGGTCGTGGAGAATATCCTCGGCGGCGATGGTTTCCCGGCGAATGCGTGAGTCGGCGAAGGCCACGTCTTCAGGGATATTGGGATCCAGGTGGTGGCACACCATCAGCATATCGAGGTGTTCGTCGATGGTGTTGACCGTATAGGGGCGCGTCGGGTTGGTGGACGACGGCAGCACATAGGGCTTGGCGCAGGCGGTGAGGATATCCGGCGCGTGACCACCCCCGGCCCCCTCGGTGTGGTAGGTGTGAATACAACGCTCGTTGAACGCCGCCAGGGTGTCTTCCACAAAGCCCGACTCGTTCAGGGTGTCGGTGTGGATGGCAACCTGCACATCATAAACATCCGCCACGTTAAGGCAGTTGTTGATCGAGGCGGGTGTCGTGCCCCAGTCCTCGTGCAGTTTGAGGCCCATGGCGCCTGCATTCAGCTGGGCTTCCAGCGACTCGGGCAGGCTGGCGTTACCCTTGCCCAGCAAGCCAATGTTCATGGGCATATCGTCCACCGCCTGGAGCATTTTGCCGATATGCCAGGCGCCAGGGGTGCAGGTGGTGGCGTTAGTGCCGGTAGCCGGTCCCGTGCCGCCGCCGAGCATGGTGGTAATGCCGCTCATAAGCGCTTCTTCTACCAGCTGCGGGCAAATGAAATGAATATGGGCATCCAGCGCCCCGGCGGTGAGAATCTTGCCTTCCCCGGAGATGATTTCGGTGCCGGGGCCAATCACGATCTCGACATCCGGCTGGGTATCCGGGTTACCGGCTTTGCCAATCGAGGCGATGCGGCCATTTTGAATGCCCACGTCGGCTTTGACGATGCCCCACCAGTCCAAGATCAGCGCATTGGTGATGACCGTATCCATCACCGTGTCGTCGGCGCGTTGGCTTTGGCCCATGCCGTCGCGGATAACCTTGCCGCCGCCGAATTTAACTTCATCGCCATAGTGGGTGGCGTCTTTTTCGACCTCGATCCATAGCTCGGTGTCGCCCAGCCGCACGCGGTCACCCACCGTGGGGCCGTACATATCGGCGTAGGCCTGCCGACTGATCTGGTTATCCGGTTTCATTGCTTACCTCCATCAAGCGCACCCATCACATCGCCGCGAAAACCGTAAATTTCCCGCTTGCCGACATACGGGATCAAGGTAACTTCGCGGGTCTGGCCGGGCTCGAAGCGAATCGCCGTGCCCGCCGCGACGTCCAGGCGATAGCCACGCGACTTGTCACGGTCAAACACCAGCGCCGGGTTGGTCTCGGCAAAATGATAGTGCGACCCCACCTGAATCGGCCGGTCACCGGTATTGGCCACCTCGACGCTGATACGTTCACGGCCGACGCACAGCTCGATATCGCCGTCTTTTAACTGATACTGTCCTGGAATCATTGGGCCGGGAATCATGGCGACCTCCTAATTAATGGGGGTGTGAACAGTGACCAGCTTGGTGCCGTCGGGGAAGGTGGCTTCCACCTGAACCTCGTCGACCATCTCGGCCACCCCTTCCATCACGTCGTCGCGGCTTAATATCTCGCGGCCGTAGCTCATCAGGTCGGCCACGCTGCGACCGTCACGGGCGCCTTCCATGATTTCAAAGCTGATCAGCGCAACCGCTTCGGGGTAGTTGAGCTTCAAACCGCGAGCTTTGCGGCGCTCGGCAAGCTGGGCGGCAGAGAACAGCAGCAGCTTGTCTTTGTCTCTCGGGGTTAATTCCATGGGGCGTCTCCGTTAGCGAGTTATTAGGTTAGCCAGATTCTCGGTGTATGCGCTTCACGCTCGATCCAAAGAGGGCGCAGCAGATGCCAGGCCTGCTCGCACAGCGCCCAGGCTTCGTTGCGTGAGTTGCCCAGATAGCGCAGCAACAATACGCCGTGACGCACCGTGACGGCCCAGCGAGGGTTGTCGGGCAGCGCTTCGCGCAGGGCCTCGATAGCCCCCGCCACATCGGCTATGCCCACTGCCCAGAGTGTAGCCTGTACCGTCGCACCCCCTTGCCCCCAGCGCCCGATAAAGCGCGGGTGCAAAGGGTCGAGAGGCTGACGCTCCAGCCACAGCGGCTTGCCGTCCAGGGTCAAACGAAAGTGCTGCTCAATACGTCCAGACACATAGGGCAGCTCGCTTGCCGGGCGGCCCAGCGCCATGACTTCCCAGCCCAGGCAGCGGGCACTGCCATGCAAATCAATCGAGGTGCGCTGCTCACCCCGCGAGCCGTCAAAGGCAATGGTTTCCTGGGGCAGCCACTCAAGGGTGGCTCCGTCGCCAACGCTCAACTGGGTATGCTGGGTCCAGGCGACGCCCTGACTGTCGGCTTTATAGAGTTTGTTGGCGGCAGGCGTCGTCAGCAGCGCCTGGGCGCCGTTTTCTACATGGGCCTGAATAGTCAGCGCATCACCGCTCACCAGCCCCCCCGGCGGGTGCAACAGGTAAACGTGGCAGGCCTCGCCCCGGCCTTCCGGGTAGAACGGCCGCTGTACCCGTAATGGCCCCGAGTGGCGCGCCTGCACCATGCGGGTGGCGCCGTCGCGGTGGGCAAAGCGCAATGCCAGCGAGGCTGCCCAGTGGCGCTGATCATCGAAACGATGGCCCGAGGCAACGGGCGGTTTGGCGATATCGCAAAGCATCATAGGTAGCTATCGCGTCCTTACAGTGACCTTTAACTAACAAATGCAATTTATGCGCCAAAATGGTGAAAAGTGATGGCATACCGAACTCACGGGGCTCCCAGTGGACAGTCGAGGTGGTCAGCAAGGGCTGTTTGCACCAATCAAGAACAGGCGAACCCTTTAAAGCACCAAAATGGCACGCCATGTGAATATCCCTTCTGCCACACTGAGGCGTCGCGACGGCCGAGGCACTGCCATGTCGACCCGTTCCAAGACCTTGAGATGTGGGGTACCTTGCACCGTCAGATGCTGCTTGATCAGCTCATTGCGGGGTGCTTGACATTGAATTCATTGCGCCACAAACTTAGCCAAGGCTATACTTATTACTTAAATGAAATAAACTTTCAATAAGAAACCCTGCGTTATCTACCATCCAACGCCTGTCGAGTCTGGAGCTTAATCATGGTCACAAGACATGCTGTGATGTTGTTGGGAACACTGCCTTTAAGTGCGTTGGCAACTGCTGATGAAGCACCTTTAAACGTGGTGGCAACGATTGGAATGATTGCCGATGTGGCGCAGGAAGTCGGTGGCGAATGCGTCAAGGTTGACGCCATGATGGGCCCAGGCGTCGACCCCCATCTGTATCAGGCAAGCGCTAGCGACGTGGCCTTGCTACGGAGTGCCGACCACATTCTCTATTCAGGCTACTCATTGGAAGGACAGCTGGGGAGTGTGCTGGAGAATTTCTCGGAACGAACACCCACCCTTGCCGTGGCGCCCGCTTCCATTGAGCCGGCGTCGTTGATCACCGCTCAGGATGTCTACGGGGTCGACCCTCACCTGTGGATGGATGTCTCTTTATGGGCCCAAACACTGCCCACCCTGAGCGATGCCTTCAAGGAAGCACGCCCTGAGTGCGCCACGACGATTGAAACCAATACCGAGCGTTATCAGGCTCAATTGCTAGCCCTGCATGAGTGGGTTAAAGAGAGCATTGCCAGCATCCCGGAAGAGCAGCGTATTCTCGTCACCGCCCACGATGCATTCAGCTATTTTGGCCGTGCCTATGACATTGAGGTGGAAGGGATTCAGGGGATCAGTACCGAAACCGAAACCGGGATCGCGGACATTCGCAGCATGGCGGATAGCGTTGTCGCTAATAACGTGCCCGCCATATTTGTCGAGAGCACGATCAATCCCCGCACCATTCAGGCCGTGATTGATGCCGCCAAGCAGCGCGACCATGAGGTCATGATCGGCGGCGAGCTTTACTCCGACGCCATGGGCGATGAAGGCACGGTGGATGGTACCTATATGGGCATGATTTACCGTAACACCCAGCATATTGTCGAGGCGCTAGGCGGTTCCTTGGCGCCGCTGCCAAAGGCGCTGGATGACTGGGCCAGCGAGTGGCAACTCGCTCAATAAGCATTCGACAAGGCAGTACACACATGGCGACATCCGACCCTGCTGAGACCGCACTGAGCGTTAAAAACCTGACGGTGAGCTACCATCACCAGCCCGTGCTGTGGGATATCGATCTGGATATTCCCGCCGGTGTCATGGCGGGCATTGTGGGCCCTAACGGGGCGGGCAAGAGCACCTTGATCAAAAGCCTGCTGGGGCTGGTACCGTCGTTGTCAGGCGAGGTGAGGGTGCATGGGCGGCCCTACGCCGCACAGCGTAAACGGGTGGGCTACGTGCCCCAGCGCTCAAGCGTTGACTGGGATTTTCCCACCACCGCACTGGATGTGGTCACCATGGGGCTTTACGGGCGTCTAGGCTGGCTCAAACGACCGGGTCGCAAAGAGCGGAACGAGGCGCAGGAAGCGCTGGAGATGGTCGGTATGAGCGCCTTCGGCGACCGCCAGATCAGCCAGCTTTCTGGTGGTCAACAGCAGCGCGTATTTCTGGCCCGTGCGCTGGTGCAGCAGGCCGATGTGTATTTTCTTGACGAACCCATGGCAGGGGTCGATGCCACCACCGAGCGGGCCATTATCGATATCCTGCGCCGCCTGCGCGATGCGGGCAAGACGCTGATTGTGGTACATCACGACCTGCAAACGGTTCGCACCTACTTTGATTGGCTGCTGCTGTTAAACGTGCGGGTCATCGCCAGCGGCAAGGCCGAGGAAGTATTCAGGATTGATAACCTGCGCCAGGCTTACGGCGGCCAGATTGCGCTACTTGACGACAATGAATCGTTAATGTTTTCCGCCTCAAAGGTGAAGTAACCCATGGCGTGGCTTGAGCTTTTATCTGACTACACCTTTCAGAATGTCGTCATTGGCGCCTCACTGCTGGGGCTGATCAGCGGCCCGCTAGGCTGTTTTGCAGTGCTGCGTCGCCAAAGCCTGCTGGGAGACGCGATCTCCCACGCCGCCCTTCCCGGCATCTGCTTGAGCTTTATCATTACCGGTAGCCGCGATATGGGCGGGATCATTATTGGCTCACTGATCACGGGCTCAGCCGCCGCGCTGATCATGCTGATGCTGACGCGTTTGAGCCGCCTCAAAACCGACGCAGGCCTGGGCGCCTGCCTGAGCATCTTTTTTGCCGTGGGCATCGTGCTGCTCACCTATATCCAGGGCACCAATAACGCCTCCCAGGGCGGCCTTGAGGCTTTCCTGTTCGGCCAGGCCGCTGCGACGCTGCGCTCTGATTTATGGGTGATGGGCAGCATTACGCTGGTCACGCTGCTGCTGCTCGCCGTCTTCTGGAAACAGGCCAAACTGGTCACGTTTGACCCGGAGTATGCCCGCACGCTCGGCATGCGCACCACCGCCATTGAGGCATCGCTCACCGCTATGGTCGCGCTGGCGGTCGTGGTTGGCCTGCAGATGGTCGGCGTGATCTTGATGGCGGCCATGATCGTGGCGCCCGCGGCCGCCGCCCGGCAATGGAGCCGCCACTTGGGCGGTATGCTCGCCATCGCCGCAGGGGTCGGCATTGTCAGTGGTGTATCAGGGGCGACCATCAGCACCCTATCGCGAGGCCTGGCAACCGGCCCGCTGATTGTCCTGACCGCAACCGCCATCGTGCTTATATCGTTGGCATTGGCGCCCGACCGTGGCCTGCTGTGGGGCGTGATAAAGCACTATCGCCAGAAATCAGCGCTGCAGAAACAGCAGCTACTTTATGCGCTGTATAAACACTCGGCTGACCCCTCACGCGCTGCTTCAACACTCGGTTCACGCAGAATGCTCAACAAGCTTAAGCAGCAGGGCTACCTAACCCGCTCTCCCCGCAGCGCCACCCTAAGCGACAACGGCTGGGAGCTAACGCCACTGGGCCAGGCAGAGGCGAGAAGCGTGGTCGCGGCCTTTGGGGAGTCAGCATCATGATGGCAGAGCTACTGACCACCACTGCCCTGCCGATTATTCTGGTTGGCGCGATGGTGGGCATCGCCTCCTCGGCGGTGGGCACCTTTTTAGTGCTGCGCGGCAACAGCATGTTGTCCGACGCCATCAGCCACTCGATTGTGTTTGGCATCGTCATCGTCTGGCTGCTGACCAAGCAGCAGAGCGGACCGGTACAATTGATCGGGGCCGCCCTCACGGGGCTGTTGACCGTCCTGCTCACCGAAGCCTTGGCGAACACCAAGCGGGTCAAGCAGGATACCGCTATTGGGCTGGTCTTCCCGGCACTTTTCTCGATCGGTGTGCTGCTGTTGAATATTTATGCCAATGATGTGCATATCGACACGCATACTGTGCTGCTCGGTGAGATCGGTTTTGTCTGGCTGGATACCCTCGACATCTTCGGTCTGCCCATCCCCCAGGCGCTGGTATCGATGAGCGTGATGACGGTGCTCAACTACGCGTTTATCGGACTCTTTTATAAGGAGCTGAAGCTGGCCACCTTCGATCCGGCGCTGGCCAAAACGTTTGGTTTTATGCCCTCGATCCTTTTCTATGTGCTGCTGATGCTCACAAGCTCCACTGCGGTAGCGGCCTTTGATGCCGTGGGGGCAGTGCTGTTTATCGCCTTTGCCATTGTGCCCGCCTCCGCCGCCTATTTGCTGACCGACCGGCTGTGGATGATGTTTATCATCGGGGCGCTCATTTCCATCGCCTCGAGTATTTCCGGCTACTACCTCGCCGTGTGTCTCAACGTCTCCATTGGCGGCATGATGGCCGTCATGACCGGCGTATTCCTGATGCTCGCCTTTCTGGCGGGGCCACGCTACGGCGTGATTACCCAACTGGTCAAACGCCGCCGGGCACGTCAGACGCCCATGGCGCCGCCGCCCAGCGTTTGAAGAGCAGGCGGTCCGGGCGCGGATAACTCATACCGTCAAATGCTGTTTGATCAGTTCATCGGAAAGCTCACCGATATCGCCATTTGCCACGGGTTGGCCGCGATCCATGATCACAAAGCGGTCCGCGTATTTACGCGCAAAGGGTAGTTTTTGCTCTACCAGCAGTACCGTCAAGCCGTCCTCGTTGATCAACTGGCGAATCACCTGGCCGATTTGCGAGACGATATTGGGCTGGATGCCCTCGCCGGGCTCATCCAGGATCAACAATTTAGGCTCGATGACCAGAGCGCGGCCGATGGCCAGCTGTTGCTGCTGGCCGCCGGAAAGATCGCCGCCACGGCGGTTTTTCATTTCCTTGAGCACCGGAAACAGCTCATAGACCCGCTCGGGGATTTTTTTCACCCCGTCTCGGCGCGCGGCAAGGCCCGTTCGCAGGTTATCTTCCACGGTGAGCAGCGGAAAAATCTGGCGGCCCTGGGGTACATAGCCGATGCCCAGCCGAGAGCGTTCTTCAACGGCTTTCTGGGTCAGCTCGATCTCGCCCGCTTCGCCGCTTGAGTAACGTAGTGCACCGCTTTTTACCGCGACTTCGCCCATCACGGCTTTCAGCAGCGTGGTTTTACCCACGCCGTTACGGCCCATCACGCAGGTGCACTGCCCGGCGGGCACCTCAAGGTCCAGGTCCCATAGGGTGTGGCTTTCGCCGTAGAACTGGTTGAGCTTTTCAATGGCTAGCATCAGGCGGCCTCCTCGTCATCGGCACCCAGATAGACCTCGACCACGCTGGGGTCGCTGGAGACTTGATCCATGGTGCCTTCCGCCAGCACGCTGCCCTGGTGCAGTACCGTCACCTGGCGGGCAATCGAACGCACAAAGCCCATATCGTGTTCGACCACGACGACCGACTGCTGCCCCGCCAAGCCGGTAAGCAGCTCGGCGGTGCGCTCCATTTCCTGTTCGGTCATGCCCGCGACCGGTTCATCTACCAGCAATAAGCGCGGGCGCTGCATCAGCAGCATGCCGATTTCCAGCCACTGCTTCTGGCCGTGGGAAAGAATGCCCGCGGGTTGATAGCGAAGCGCCGTCAGGCCGATGGTCTCCAGTACTTCGTCAATGCGGTCCTTGACCTCGCCGGTCAGGCGGGCGGTGAGGGTCGGTATGATCCGCTTGTCCGCCGCCATCGCCAGCTCCAGGTTTTCAAACACCGAGAGCGCCTCGAACACCGTGGGCTTCTGGAACTTGCGCCCGATGCCCAGGCTGGCAATCTCGGGCTCGTTCATGTGCAACAGGTTATGACGGCTGCCGAACCATACACTGCCCTCATTGGGGCGCGTCTTGCCGGTAATGATGTCCATCATGGTGGTCTTACCCGCCCCGTTGGGGCCGATAATGCAGCGCAGTTCGCCATCGTCGATGGTCAGGTTCAGTTTATTGATGGCCTTGAACCCATCGAAGCTGACGGTGACATCTTCCATGTAGAGAATCGGACCGTGGCGCACATCGACCGTTGAGGCCTGGGGCGTCATGAAGTCAAACACCCGGTCGCGTTCGGTAAGCGCTTGGAAAAAACTCATGCGGTTGCCTCCTTGTCCGGCGTCTCTGATTCCGTTGGCTCATGGTCTTGCCGCCGCTTCAAATGGCCCAGCAGTCCGGCGACCCCTTTGGGCAGGAACACCGTGACGAAAACGAACAGCCCACCCAGCGCAAACAGCCAGGCATCGGGCATGACCCCGGTAAACACGGTTTTGGCGTAGTTCACCAGCACCGCGCCGATCACCGCGCCGTAAAGCGAGGCGCGGCCACCCAGCGCCACCCACAGGACCACCTCGATGGAGAAAATCGGGTCGAACTCGCTGGGGTTGATAATCCCCACCTGGGGCACGTAGAGCGCCCCGGCGACCCCCGCCAGCATGGCCGAGACGACAAACACGAACAGTTGGAAACGCTCGACCCGGTAGCCGAGAAAGCGCGTCCGCGCCTCGGCATCGCGGGTGGCCACGCACACCCGGCCGAGTTTGCTGCCGACAATCGATCGGCATACGACATAGCCCAGTGCCAGCGCCACGCCGGAGGCAATGAACAAGCCGAGCCGGGTGGCCTCGCTGCGCAGGTCGAAGCCCAGCAGCTCGCGGAAGTCGGTCAGGCCGTTGTTGCCGCCAAAGCCCATCTCGTTGCGGAAGAAGGCCAGCATCAGCGCGAAGGTCATCGCCTGGGTGATGATCGACAGATACACCCCGGTGACCCGCGAACGAAAGGCCAGCCAGCCAAACACCAGCGCCAGCAGCCCCGGTGCTATCAACACCATGGCAAAGGCAAACCAGGCCATATCAAAGCCGTACCAGTACCACGGCAGGCTGTCCCAGTTCAGGAAGACCATAAAGTCGGGCAGGATGGGGTCGCCGTAGGTGCCGCGATCGCCGATCTGGCGCATCAGGTACATGCCCATGGCATAGCCGCCAATAGCGAAAAAGGCGCCATGCCCCAGGCTCAAAATCCCCAGATAGCCCCATACCAGGTCCACCGCAACGGCCAGGAGCGCGTAGGTTAAATACTTGCCCAGTAGCCCGACGGTATAGCCCGATACGTACAGCGGGTGCCCGGCGGGTACCGCCAGGTGGAGCGCCGTTACGGCAATGACCGCGACTGTCAGAATCAACAGGAAGATCTGCGTCGAGCGTTCGTTGAAGGGTCGTGTTAGCCACATAATCGATTAGCCCTCCGCCGCCCGGCCCTTCTGCGGAAAGAGTCCGCGGGGGCGCTTTTGAATAAACAGGATGATAAATACCAGCACGATAATCTTGGCCAGTACCGCCCCCGCCCAGGGTTCCAGCACCTGGTTGATAATACCCAGCGACATGCCCGCCACCAGCGTACCCCACAAATTACCGACGCCGCCGAACACCACCACCATGAAGGAGTCGATGATGTAGTTCTGGCCGAGGTTGGGACCAACGTTGGTGAGCTGGGAGAGTGCCACACCGGCAAGCCCTGCCACGCCGGAGCCCAGCGCAAAGGTCATGATATCCACGCGTGTGGCGCGAATGCCCATCGAGCGGGCCATGTTGCGGTTCTGGGTGACCGCACGCACTTCAAGCCCCAGCCGTGTGTGGCGCATGATCAGTATCAGGCCCGCAAACACCACCAGCGCAAAACCCAGCACATACATCCGGTTAAGCGTCAGCGACAGGGCGTCGTTCACCACCAGCGAGCCGCTCATCCACTCCGGCGTAATCACCGTACGGTTTTGCGGTGAAATCACCGTGCGTACCAGCTGCTGAAGAATCAGGCTGACACCGAAGGTGGCCAGCAACGTCTCCAGCGGGCGGCCTTTCAGGAACTGGATCACGCCACGCTCGATCGCCACCCCCGCCAGGGCGGATACCATGAACCCGGCGGGAATCGCCAGTATCAGCGCCAGCCCCGGCTGGCCGGGCAGCAGTTGCTGCATGGCCCAGGTGGTATAGGCCCCCAGCATGATCAGCTCGCCGTGGGCCATGTTGATCACGCCCATCACGCCGAAGGTGATCGCCAGGCCAATGGCCGCCAGTACCAGCACCGAGCCCATGGAAAGGCCGAAGTAGAGCGTCTCGGCGGCGCGGTTGATTTTAAGGTTTTGCTCGATATCGGCCAGTGCGGCGGTGGCAGCGTCGGCCACCAGCGGGTCGTCTGACTGGGCAGCGCGGCTCAACGCCACACGAACGTTACTGTTCAGGCTGCCCGATAGCACTTCGACGGCCTCGGCGTCGCCCTGGTTGAGGCGATAGACCGCCAGCGCTTGATTCAACCGATCGCGTACCGCGGCCGAGGGTTCGTTTTCCAGCCGGTTGGTGAGCGGCTCGACCTGAGCTTCCTCAACCTCGCCAATCAGCCGTTTCGCCGCGTCCAAACGCGCTTCTTGATCGCCGTTATACAGCTCGACCAGCGAAATCGCCGAGCGCAGCTGGGTGCGTAGTGCGTTGTTGATGGTCAACCGATCCAGGTCGCGGCGGCTGACCTCGCCCATGGCCTCCCCGGTCAGCGCATCTTCAATGGTGACGTCCAGGCCCGTCGTTTCCAGCGCGATGACAAAACGCCCATCGTCTTGCAGCCGCTGCAGATCACTGTCCAGCAGGGCCTGCAACCAGACATCGGCGCGCGCTTGCTCGCTTTCGATAATGGCGTTGATGGCCATGGCTTTGTCGTCGAATGAGCGGGTATCCAGCGCTTCAAGAAGCGCTTGACCATCGTCTTCCTGCGCCTGAACCGACATGGGCAACCAGGCCAGCAGGCTGATGAGCAGGCAGGTGACGATCCTTGGCATGACGCGTGCCGTCCACGAATAGCAAGGCATCCTCATGGGTGAGTCCTTCGAGTGGCGTGCCCCAGGCGTCGCCTCAAACGAGACATCGCCTGGGTAGATGAATAAGGTAAACGGATCAAACAAGGGGCGGCTTGCACCGCCCCTGACACGGGCTTACTCGGCCAGTGCTTCTTCTGCCTGCTCTTCGGCATCGCTACCCATGCAGCGGTTTTCCGCCACGTTGTAGTTGCCGCATTCCATGGGCTTGCGCCAGTCGCTGATCAAATCACGCGAACCGGGCAGGTAGTCTGACCAGGCATCGCCCGCTACGGTCGACGGGGTTTCCCACACCACGGCGAACTGGCCGTTGTCCTGAATTTCCCCGATCATCACCGGCTTGGTGATGTGGTGGTTGGGCATCATCGCGGCCGAACCGCCCGACAGGTTGGGCACGGTCACGCCGATGATGGCATCTTTAACCGCGTCCACATCGGTGGTACCGGCTTTCTGAACCGCCTCTACCCACATGTTGAAGCCGATGTAGTGGGCTTCCATCGGGTCGTTGGTCACGGCGTCGTCTTCGCCGGTATGCTCAAGCCAGGCGTCGATGAAGTCGTAGTTGGCGTCGGTATCCACGCTCATGAAGTAGTTCCAGGCCGCCAGATGGCCCACCAGCGGTCCGGTATCGATCCCGGTGAGCTCCTGCTCGCCCACCGAGAAGGCAACCACCGGGATGTCCGCCGCGTCGATCCCCTGGTTGCCCAGCTCACGGTAGAACGGCACATTGGCATCACCATTAACGGTGGATACCACGGCGGTCTTCTTGCCTTCGCTGCCGAAGCGGCCAATTTCCGACACGATGTTCTGCCAGTCGGAGTGACCAAAGGGCGTGTAGTTGACCATGATATCTTCGTCGGCCACGCCAAACTCTTCTTTCAGATAGGCTTCCAGGATGCGGTTAGTGGTGCGCGGATAGACGTAGTCGGTACCCGCCAGCACCCAGCGCTCCACGCCGACCTGGTCATGCAGGTAGTTGACGGCCGGGATCGCCTGCTGGTTGGGCGCCGCGCCGGTGTAAAAGACGTTTTCGGACGACTCTTCACCTTCGTACTGCACCGGATAGAACAGCAGACCGTTCAGCTCTTCCACCACGGGCAGTACCGATTTACGCGATACGGAGGTCCAGTTACCGAAAATGACGTCCACTTCTTCCTGTTCAAGCAGCTCGCGGGCGCGCTCGGCAAACAGCGGCCAGTCAGAGGCAGGGTCGACCACCACCGCTTCAATATCACGGCCAAGCAGACCTCCCGCTTCGTTCTGCTGTTCGATCAGCATCTCGACAGTGTCTTTAAGAACCGTTTCGCTGATGGCCATGGTGCCTGAGAGCGAGTGCAGGATACCGACCTTGATCGGGTCATCGTCTTGCGCGATGGCATGGGTACTGCCCCCCATCACAGCGGCGGTTAGCAGGGCAGTTGAGAACACTCGAGACGTCTTTGGGTGTGTCTTGCGTAGGAAAGTGGTCACTTGAATCTCCTTGCACCCCTTATGCTGGGGGCTCGTTTATTGGCGTCGTATGCCAAGCAACAAAGGCTGGTATACGTCCACTAGCAACAAACAATTTGCAAGGGCTGCGCCAGATTGGCACATAAGCAACTTATAAGCGCACAATCAGCAACTTAAGATAAGTCTAAAAAACCCCCAAAAGGCCAGAAGCACCAAAATGGCGCGGCTTCTGTTGGCGAGCGCACGCTGATTATGCACCACTGGCGCTCAATGCACTGCGACCGTGCAAAAACGGGGCGCCGACTCTCGTCGACGCCCCGTTTCTTCCCGGGTCGATGGATCCCTTCCAGGATTAATCGCTGCCAGACGTACCCTCTTCAATGGGATTGCGCATCCGGCGGCGCAGGATGGGCCCAATAATATAGGGCAGGATCAAGCCCAGACCGGCAAAGACCCACAGGCCAATGGCCAGGCCGCTGTTCCATAGTATGGTCCAGTCACCGTCGGAAATATCCATGGCATGGCGCAGGTTCTTTTCCATCTCCGGCCCCAGTAACAGGCCGAGGATGATCGGCACCAGGGGAATCTCAAGCTTGCGTAACAGATAACCGGCAACGCCAAAGATCACCATGAAGTAGAGATCGAAGACGGTATTGCTGATCGAGTAGATGCCGACAAAGGCAATCATGGTAACGATCGGCAGCAGGTACATGGGGGGTACCGACAGCAGCTTGACGAAGATTCCCACCATCGGAATGTTCAGGATCAGCAGCAGGAAGTTACCCACCAGTAGGGCAGCAATCACGCCCCAGACGATATCGGCGTTCTGGGTAAACATCAGCGGGCCGGGGGTGATGTTCAGCGAAATCAACAGCGCCAGCAATACCGCCGTCGTCCCGCTACCCGGCACACCCAAGGTCAACATGGGCACCAGCGCGCCGCTTGAAGCGCCGTTGTTACCGGCCTCAGGACCTGCAACACCGCGAGGATCCCCCTTGCCGAAGTAGCCTTTCTTGCCGACGACTTTCTTCTCCAGGGTATAACCGATAAAGCTACCTAGCGACGCACCGGCACCCGGCAGTACGCCAGCGATGAAACCCAGGACCCCACCACGCAAGCTCGAAGGCAGGATCTCACGGATATCCTTCCACTTGAGCGAGAGCTTGTTGACCGCCATTTTTTCCTTGCCACCACCGGCCTTCTCTTCGATGAAGAACAACAGCTCGGAAATGGCGAACAGGCCCACAATGGCAATGATGAAATCCACGCCTTCGTAGAGTTCCAGCGTTCCAAAGGTAAAGCGCTGCACGCCGGTGGAATCGATACCCACCGTGGCAATCATCAAACCGATGGCGGCTGCCACCACGGTCTTCATCGGATTCTTGCCGGTAATACCGCCCAGGGTTGCGAACGCCAACAGGAACAGCGCGAAATACTCGGCAGGCCCGAAGGTCAGGGCGAATTTTGCCAACAAGGGGGCCAATATAATCAGGCCTATGGTGGCCACCAGGCTACCGATAAAGGACGCCACGGCAGAGATCGCCAACGCCTCGGACGCCTTGCCCTGTTGTGCCATCGGGTAGCCATCGAGACAGGTCATCATCGCCGGTTCGTCACCGGGAATATTGAGCAGTATCGAGGAAATGCGCCCGCCATACATCGCCCCGGCATACACCGACGTGAGCATGATAAGGGCGGTTTCCGGCGCCAGGCCGAGGGTAAAGGCCAGCGGGATCAGGATCGCCACCCCGTTGGCCGGGCCCAGGCCTGGCAAGGCACCGATCAAGGTGCCCAAAAAGGCACCGATCAGTGCAAACATCAGGTTATGGGGCTGCAGCGCGACGCCAAACCCGTCCATCAAGAAGCCAAGCGTTTCCATTAGCCCACCTCCAAGAACGACAATATGCCTAGCGGTAGCGCCAGATCAAGGGCATAGCTGAATACCAGGTACACCACCACACCGGAAACCGCTCCGGTGATATAGGCCTTGACCGGACGTGAGCCCATGCGCCAGCAGAGGGTGCCCACAGCCAGGGCCGTGCTGATGATGAAGCCTAGCGGTTGCAGCAACATGGCATACAGGATCAGCACGACCACCGCAACGATCAGCTCGATGCCGGTACGGCTCCATGGCCAGGCATTATCCGGGTCCGGCCGTACGACCATGTACAGACTGGACAGCCCCAGGACGACGGCCAGTAAAAGAGGAAAAGTATCGGGCCCGACCGCCTCGGACCCGCCAAAGGGTTCTTGAAACTGGGTGGCGCCCCAGCCGTACGCGACGGCCAGGACGATCATCAGGATCCCAAAGATACGATCGTTGAAAACCATTACTGAATCAGCCCGATATCCGTGGACAGTTGTTCGATATCTTTGATCTGTTCTTTAACGAAGGTCTCGAACTCACCGGCGCTCATGTGGAAAGGCATCAGGCCATTCTGCTGCATGACGTTCTTCCACTCGTCGCTGGCATAGATGGTATCCATGGCATCGACCCAGTACTGCTTGGCCTCGTCAGAGATATCCGCCGGCATATAGAAGCCGCGCCAGTTGGGGCCCAGCGCATCAATGCCCTGCTCTCGTGCGGTGGGGATATCGGACAGGTCGCCGGGCAGGCGCTCTTCCGACAGTACCGCGAGCACCTTGAGATCACCCGACTCCATGAAGCCTTGAGCCTCGGTAATATCGCCGGTGAACGCTTCAACGTGGCCGCCGATCACCTGGGTCAGTGCTTCGCCGCCATTGTTGTAAGACAGGTAAGCGATGCGGGGCAGGTTCTCGACCTCGGCCGCCTGAGCCGCGATCAATACCTTGAGGTGATCCCAGCCGCCTTTGGCGCTACCGCCTGCAAACTTGACGCTGCGTGGATCCTCTTTAAGGGCATCCATCAGCTCATTGAGGTCATCGTATTCGGAATCGGCGGAGACGGCGATGATGCCATAGTCAGCGCCCAGCGCCCCGATCCAGTTGACCATATCCGCGGTCATGTCAGGGAACTGGCCCTGAGCAAGGCGGGTCGTAGTGGCCGTGGATGCCGCGACGAGAAGCTCCTCATCCCCGGCACGCTTGCTGATGGTATGACCGTAGGCCACACCGCCACCGGCACCGGCCATATTGATGGTCTGAACGTTACCCGACACCAGGTCGAGCTCCTGGAGCACGTTACCGACACTACGGCAGGTAAAGTCCCAGCCGCCGCCAGGGTCAGAGGGGGCGATACACTCGACTTTACCTTCCGGTTCGAAGGCAGCGGCAGTACTGGAAAAAGTCGTCATCGCGGCCAGCGGCAGAGCCAGCAGCGTTACGTACTTCAAGGAAGACTTGAAAGTCATAGCGTTCTCCACGTTTTGATCTGTTGTTGTAGTGATGCGTATTGTCTTGATGCATAGCGCTTCACGCTGTGAACGTTAGAAGAAGGCAGACCCGTGTGACAAGCTTGTGAACATTAAGCACAAAAAATTCATTCCGCGCATTGTGTTCATTTTGTTCACGGCGCTAACAGGACTTTTTCAAGTTCACTGTTTTAAAGGGCTTGTTTTAAGGACCTAGTTTTAGCGCCTGGCTAAAGGTCCGCCAGCCAAGCGTTGGCATCGGCCCGCAAACGGTAGCGGCGTTCGGGTCTCCCTACATCACCATAGCCCAATTCGGCGTCTACCACGTGCACTGAGACCAGAAACTCTAAATAGCGGCGTGCGGTGGAACGGCTTGCGCCCATACCCCGTGCCACCTGGGTGGCAGCCAACGGCTGATGCGCTTGCTTGAGTGCTTCAACCACCGACCGTAACGTCAGACGGTCGATACCTTTTGGCAGGCTTCGCCCACTGGGGGCATTGGGTTCAACGGGCTTTGCGCGAGCCAGCACCTGGTCAAGCTCGGCTTGATTCATCTCGGCGCGGCTGGCCAATGCCTCACGCTCACGGCGAAAACGCGCCAGCATCTGCTGCATACGACCGGCTTCTATGGGTTTGATAAGGTAGTCAAAAACGCCGCCGCGCAGCGCCTCGCTGATGGTATCCACCTCACGGGCAGCGGTCACCATGACAATATCCACCTGGACGTAATCGCGACGCAGCGCCCAAAGCAGCTCCAGCCCTTCCACATCGGGCAGATAAGCATCCAGCAAAATCAACTGCACGTGCTGGCCTTGCTCGGCCATCAAGGCATTGGTTTCAGCGGCGTTGCGGGCCATGCCGACAACATGAAAACCCTCGCTTTGCTCGATAAAAGCGCGGTGGATATCAGCAATGCGAAAGTCGTCTTCTACCACCAAAATACCGTACTCGTGCGCCGACATAAGGCTTCCTTTAACCGAATTACAGGCCATTAGTTATCATTGTAAGAATCTGCGCCGGCTAGCTTATCACGGACGATGACGCGTCAACGTCGGCACATAGCGAGCGGTCCAGCACCGCGATAAAGCAGGCACCACCGAGTTCGCTGTCTTCCAGGGTGACCGTGCCGCCATGCTGGCGACAAAGCCGTGCCACAAGCGCAAGGCCCAGCCCTTGATGCTGGCCGGTTTTGGTCGAGAAGCCCTCGCTGAAAATCGATTCGACATGGTCAGGAATAACGCCGGGCCCGTTATCCTCCACTTCAATGAGCAATTGCTCGCCCAGGTCGGTGAAAAACAAGCGCACACGCGGTGGGTCGTTCGGCCCATGCAAGGCTGCGTAGCAGGCGTTATCCAGCAGGTTGCCCACCACGCTCATCATCACTTCCTGCCCGGTGGGGGTTAACGGACAGCCAAGCGAGCTTTGTTCGTCAATCTCAAGCGTCACGCCGAGCTCCCTGGCTCGGGTCAGTTTACCCATCAGGGTGCCGCTCAAAACGGTATCGGCGACGTGACGCATTAAGAAGCTCATCTGCGCCTGAGCGCGCTTGGTTTCCTGGTGAATCAGCGTCAGCGCTTCATCAATGCGTTCGAGCTGCAGCAAGCCGGAAATGGTGTAGAGCTTGTTGGAAAACTCGTGCGCCTGGGCACGCAGCATGTCGACATCCCGGCTGGCCTGGGTCAGCGCCTGGGAAAGATCGACAATTTCCCGGCGGCTGCGGAACGTCGCCACGGCCCCCTCGATCTCGCCCTCGTGGATGATCGGCACGCGGTTCACCACTACCGGATGATCGCCCAGCCACATTTGCTGGTCGAACTCCTGCTGACCGTACTTGAGCACTTCCTGGAGCCTCGAGTTGGGAACCACCTCGCGGATCGGCTGGCCAAGCAGAATATGTTCGTCGGCCAACCCCAGGAACCAGCGAGCCTGCTGGTTCACCAGCGTAATCTGGCCTTCGCGGTTCACCGCCAGGATACCCTCGTGTATCGATTGCAGAATGGCCTCTTTCTCCATCGCCAGGCGGGCAATTTCGTAGGGTTCCAAGCCTAGAATAACGCGTTTCAGGTGCTGGGAAAGCCAGTAGGCACCGGCAAACCCCAGCACGATCATCAGCGCCACCAGCGTCCAGCCCAGGCTGTTATAGCGGGCGATGTCCATTGCGACGCGGTCAAGCATGAAACCAACCGAGACGATGCCGATGATATTGCCTGCTTCATCGCGCACCGGGGTTTTACCGCGCATGGCGGAACCCAGGGTGCCGGTCGCTTCCGACACATAAGACTCGCCGTTTTCAAGCGCCCGGGCATTATCGCCGCCCACCATGGTCAGGCCGATACGCTCGGGTACCGGATGCGAATAGCGCACGCTCTGGTTATTGCCGACCACCACGTACCGCGCGCCGGTTTCGCGACGCACGCGTTCGGCCAGCGGCTGTATCACGCTGGCAGGATTTTCATCGTCAAAGGCATCGATCAGTTCGGGCATCGAGGCCACCGTCTTGGCCACCGCCAGGGCCCGCTCCCCCATTTGCGTGCTGATGATCTCGGCTTTACGGTGATTCAGGTAGGTACCTTGTGCCAATAGCATGCCCGCCAGCAACAGGCCGACAAGCAGCATGACCTGAAGGCGAAAGCTGCGCTTGTACCAGCGCCGCCTGGAGCGCGTTCGACGCCAGCGCTGCAGCTCAGCTAATGTTTTGTTCGGGCGGGAGGATGGCATGACGGCACTCACAAGCGGTAACGGCCTCATTATGGCATGCGCACGCAGAGGGCGTTAAACTTCGCTGCTTTGGGCAACTTGACGGGTAACAGGCCTTGCACTGCCAGATCAGGGAGAGCGGTATGCTAGCGAAGGATTGGGGAAAGGGAGTTGTCATCCTCCTGGGTATTCTTTGGAGCGCGTCAGCCGTCGCCAGCCCCTTTTATGCCCCTGACCCTCCGTCCGACGATACCCCCGTTTTCAGCGGCGACTCTGAATTGGGCTACAACCGCCTGACGGGCAATACCAACAGTGAAACGCTCATCGGCAAAACCCGCTTGCAATGGTTGACGGGCGACTTGACCCACTCGCTGCGCGGCGAGGTGCGCCACGTCAGCAAGGAAGACGACACTGCCGCCGAACAGTACCTGCTTGCGGCCCGCGAACGCTACGACTTCAGCGGGCCACATTACCTGTTTGGCTTTGCCCGCTGGGAAAAAGACCGCTTCGCCGGTTACGACCAGCAGCTAAGCGCCATTGGCGGCTACGGACGGCAGATCCTCGACAACGACCGTCATACGCTGTCGCTGGAAGCCGGCCCCGGCTATCGCCACGACCGGCTTCGCGAACACGGTAATGAACGCCTGGGCGTTGCCTATTCGGCCATCGATTATCGCTGGGAATTTGCCGACTACGCCGATATCCGTCAGGAAGCGTCGGTGGAATACACGCGCCAGAATGTCACCTCCCGATCCCTCACCGCCCTGACGACACGACTGAACTCAAAACTTTCGCTACGCCTCTCCTACGAGATCAAACACAATTCAGAGCCCCCTGACGATGCCGACAAGCGCAGCGACACCACCACCAGCGCGTCGCTGCTTTTCCACTGGTAATGCACCAAAATGCAGCAACCGACGTTAGACGTTGGTCTATAAAGACGGTACAATGTGCACAGTTTCCTGTCCTAGCGCCATTCCATGAATGGCGCTTTTTTTTGCGCCCACTTTTCAACGCGGCAAGCTGTTAAGTTTGACAGACCATCTTGCCCAACCCCACAACGGACTCTCATGACGACACAATCAACTCAAGACGTGGTGCCACCTAGCGGTCTACGCGCCCTCGGTGACCCTCTGGTGCTGCTGCTCAGCATCGGCTTTATCGTGGCCTTTGTTGGCCTATCGCTTTACGACGTCGACCTCGTTGCCAACAGCATCAGTACCGGCTTTGCCTGGACGGCACGGGTATTTGGCACCTACTTTCAACTGCTGCTGATCGCCACCTTCTTCATTGCCATTGGCCTGGCCTTTACCCCCGCCGCCAACGCCAAAATCGGCAACCTCGATGCGCCGGAAATGAGTACTTTCAAGTGGCTATCGATCATTCTGTGCACCTTGCTGGCCGGGGGTGGGGTGTTTTTCGCGGCAGGCGAGCCGATCTATCACTTTGTGGTCACTCCTCCCGCCTTTGACAGCGAGGCGGGCACACCAGAAGCCGTGGCGAACGCCCTCGCCCAGTCATTTAACCACTGGGGCTTCCTGGCGTGGGCAGTCCTCGGGTCGCTTTCGGCGGTGGTGCTGGCGCATGCCCACTATGTGAAAGGCCAACCGCTTCAGCCGCGCACCCTGCTGTATCCGGTATTTGGCGAGCGCCTGCTACGTGGGCCGCTCGGCGGCATTATCGATGCCTGCTGCGTGATTGCCCTGGTGGCAGGCACCGTAGGGCCGATCGGCTTCCTGGCGACCCAGGTCAGTTTTGGTCTACACGAACTCTTTGGCCTGCCGGAAGGCTATACCGGCCAGCTGATCATTCTTGCGGCGCTGGGCAGCATTTACGTTCTGTCCTCGATGAGCGGTGTCCATAAAGGCATTCAATTACTCAGCCGGTTCAACGTTCTGCTGGCGCTCACGATTGGTGCAGTCATCTTTATCTTCGGCCCGACCCTGTTCCTGACCAACAGCTATGTGGCGGGGATGGGCACCTATGTGGGCGAGTTCTTCACCATGGCGACCACCACGGCGGACACCGCGCCCGACTGGTGGATGCAGTGGTGGACGGTGTTCTTCTTTGCCTGGTTTATCGGCTATGCGCCTCTGATGGCGATTTTCGTGGCGCGCATTTCCCGTGGCCGCACCATTCGCCAGATGATTGTCGCCGTCGCCGTTATCGCGCCGATTGCCACCAGCGTGTGGTTTACCCTGCTCGGCGGCTCGGGCATCTACTATCAGCTCAGCGGTGCCATCGAGCTGACCGAAGCGCTGAACAACTTCCAGTTTGACGTGGCCACGCTGACCGTCGCGCAAGCACTGCCCGGCGGCACCTGGATGGCGTTGGCGATCTTGCTGTTAACGACCATTTTTGTGGCAACTACCGGCGACTCGATGAGCTACGCCATCGCCGTTGTGGGCGCCGGTCATGATGACCCCAACCCTTACATCCGCGCCTTCTGGGGGATCGCCATGGCTCTGATGGCGGCGATATTGCTCAACATGGGCGCCGGACAGATCAGCGCGCTACAGCAGTTTATCGTGATCACCGCCATTCCCGTGTCGCTGATCCTGCTGCCCACGTTATGGCATGGCCCAAAGGCTGCTTATGCCATGGCGCGGGAGCAGGGCATTATCGAGTAGCGCATCAAGTGCCAGGCAGCGAGCAACGCTGCTTGGCAATTAAAGTCGCGCTTTGATCCATTCAGTAAATGATTTGACCTTATGCAGATCCGCCATGTGTTCTGGGTAGGCCATATAGTAAGCATCCTGGCTGTTGAGTGAGAACGGCCAGGGAATCACCAGTTTCCCCTCATCAAGCTCTTCTTGAGCAAGAAATCGCGGCACTAACGCGACACCACACCCTGCTCGCGCGGCTCTTAGTGCCATATAAAAGGTGTCAAACCTTGGCCCGTGGTAGCTATGCTCGGTATATAGGTTCTGGGCTTCAAACCAGTCGTGCCAGGCTTCCGGGCGCGTCGATACCTGCAACAGGATCATCCTGGTGAGCGCGAGCGGGTCATTGACATCGGTTTGCTCCATCACCCCAGGCGCGCAGACAGGCACGACTTCCTCATCCAATAACTTGACGCATTCGGCACGCGGCCATACCCCATGGCCAAAAAAGAAGGCGATCAGCACACATTGGGGAATGCGCTTTTGGAGTTATTGTTCAACATGGCTCGGCCCTAGAGAGAGTCTACCCCTTCGGCATTGGCTCTGAACGGCAGGGAGGGATAGGGTTGCTGCGCAGAGGGTGGAGCTGCCACCCCAAAGCGCTGTTCGATATCGCCCATTTCCACAAATTTTTCGCCGCGCTGGTAGGCGGCACGCAAGTGCTCACTCAGCTCACTCACGGCTTGGGAAGGCTTGGCCCATTGGGATTTGGGTAAGGGCTTCGACCACTCTGCCAGCCAGTCACTGGGCACGGCCTTGGGCAGAATATGTTTCATGCGGTACTCGGTGTACCAGTGAGCAAAGCGGGCATGCTCCCACAGGCGCTTGCGCCTAAAGCGCCGCCAGCGAGCCATATCATTGGTGCGTTTACATTCGGCTTTTTCACGCGCCACGTAGGCCTCGTAACATTCGACGCCCCACTCCCGGACGGAAGGAGTAATGGCCTCGGCGCCTTCTTCCATGAAGCGTCGAAGGTACTCCCACTGGGCCAGTGCCCCTGGCAGCCCGCCCACACTGACGATGATGCCCGCCCCAGGCAGAGTGTAGCCTGGGCGCTCTGGGTCCGGGGGCAGCAGCGCAAAGTTCCAGCCAAAACCGGTGATCGCCCCCGGCCCTAAACTAGGGTTGAAACCACACACCGCTACCACCTCTTCCCAAGGCACCAGTACCGTACGACGCTCGCGCTTGCAGAATCGGCAGATGAGATCGTAGATAGAGGGATAAACAAAGAGAAAAGCCATGGAGGACGTATGGATAACGAAGACTGTCAGCGGAAACAAATCCTCGGCACCTCGAAGCCACTCGCCTAAGTCCACCACCACAACCAACCCACTCCCCATAGCGATCGCCCCTACGATAGAGACTACCCATAGATTTTGAGGAGCAGGAAGCCAAAAGCGGCCAGGAGGATCGACCACAAAAGCTACTTCACGGCGTTGGCGATGCAAGCGTATAGGGGGCATACGCTTGAGTAGCGTATTCATCCAGACAATGCTGAGCATAAACACAAACAGGAAGCCTGTATAAAGCCCTCCCCCCCAACCGATAAACACCATGTTGTACAAAGAATTTTTGGCAACCGCTATCATTAAAAGCAGTAAGCCAAAGCCACTCATAAACAGCGTTAAACCACTTAATATATGCCCCGCCGTCATCATGCTATCTGGGCTTGCTCCCTGGCGAATATCCATGGTGGCTTCATCGTGGCGCACATCAATATGGGCCACATCGCCGGCGTACTCACTATTGACCGGTAACGGCAAGGGGCTCAGGCAGTACTGCTCGCCCCCGGCGCGGCTTTCCCGTTCACCCGCCCGCATGGGGGGCAACGCTTTCTTGGGCGTTGTTTTAAACATGTGGTGATTATGCCCTCTCCGCCTTCGCGCGGAATGGAAACGACGGGTAAGGGGCCTGTGCAGCAGGTGGGGGGGCTATCCCAAAGCGCTGTTCGATATCGCCCATCTCCACAAATTTTTCACCGCGCTGGTAGGCGGCACGCAGGTGCTCACTCAGTTCACTCACGGCTTGGGAAGGCTTGGCCCATTGAGATTTGGGGAGGGGCTTCGACCACTCCGCCAACCAATCCTTGGGCACGGCTTTCGGCAGGATATGTTTCATGCGGTACTCGGTGTACCAGTGGGCGAAGCGAGCATGCTCCCATAGCCGCTTGCGCCGAAAGCGCCGCCAGCGGGCCATATCATTGGTGCGTTTGCATTCGGCTTTTTCACGGGCCACGTAGGCGTCGTACCATTCCACGCCCCACTCCTGGGCGGCAGGCGTGATGGCATCAGCGCCTTCTTCCATGAAGCGGCGAAGGTACTCCCACTGGGACAACGCCCCCGGCAGCCCGCCCACGCTGACGATGATCCCCGCCCCCGGCAAGGTGTAGCCCGGCCGCTCCGGGTCCGGGGGTAGCAGCGCAAAGTTCCAGCTAAACCCGGTGATGGCCCCCGGCCCCAGGCTCGGGTTGAAACCACACACCGCCACCACGTCTTCCCAGGGCACCAGTACTGTGCGGCGCTCGCGCTTGCAGAGTCGGCAGATGAGATCGTAAAGAGGGGGATACACGAAGAAAAAGACAAACCCACCCACATGCATCAGCAAAAAGCCAAAAGGAAACCCCTCACGCGCCCCGCGCAGCCACTCGCCTATTTCAATGGTGCCCATAAACCCAGAGGCAGTCACCGCCAAGCTAGCCGTCGAGGCGAGCCAAAGATTGTGCGGGACAGGCAGCCAGAAGCGACCGGGCGGATCGACTACAAAGGCCACTTCCCGGCGCTGGCGATTCAAGCGAATGGGCGGCATTCGCTTGAATAACGTATTGAGCCAGAGAATTGCCAGAGTAAATACAAATAGAAAAGAAAAATACCCCCCCCCCACCCATGCGGCGGCTAACTGCGGGTCAGGAGGGAAACCACCGATGCCTATCCATACAATCAGGAAGAAAGCCATCATGAATACAACCCCTACACTCAGCATATGCCCCGCCGTCAGCATGCTATCCGGGCTAGCCCCCTGGCGAATATCCATGGTGGCTTCATCGTGGCGCACATCAATATGGGCCACATCGACGGCGTACTCACTATTGACCGGTAACGGCAAGGGGCTCAGGCAGTACTGCTCGCCCCCGGCGCGGCTTTCCCGTTCACCCGCCCGCATGGGGGGCAACGCTTTCTTGGGCGTCGTTTTAAACATGCTTCATCCTTGTTCAGAGTGCCCAGGGGGTCAGCGGCATGCTGGGCCAGGTGCCTAATTTAACGCTACTGAAAAAACTGTCCGTCAGGGCTTCGACAGGACGCCATTCGCTGGAAAGGGAGCGGCCACGGCGATGCAACTCGTAAACCTGGTTGGAGGATGCGCCGTTGAGCCGCAGGCGCACCACCAGCCGCACAAAGTAGAACTGGCTCAGTACTTCAGGCGCAAAGTGATAGGTGACCCCTGCTTCTTGCCTTTCCGTGGCCTGATGTGAATAGGCCAGCACGTCCTGGGTAAGCTCCTGGTGATGGCCGCCCATGGGAACGCCCCACAGGCCAAACGAGAAATTTTCCTCATCGGGTGATTGGCCGCCCGGCAGGGTCACCCGGAATGCGAGATCGCTGGGAGCAGAGCCAGGCCCCGGGCCTGCATGGGCTGCGGCTACCCCTTGTCGCTCTACCACGGGATCACTGCCGCTCAGTTTGCCCAGTTCCTGCTCGTGTTCTTCCAGCCCCGTATATTCTCTTTTCAGCCCCCAGCAGGAACGCTGGCACCATTGCTGAACCGGGCTTAGCGAAAAGCGGCTGGCCAATAAATCTCCCACCACCAGCAGCAAGGTGCTGGCCGCAACGAACCAGCCAACAGGCCCGGCAAACTTAAGCAATAACAGCCGCCACTGTGCCGCAGGGGCACCTAATATTTTGCCAACAAGTCCCATACCGCCCAAGAAGGTGCCACCCAAGGCTGTCCCTGACGCTCCTACCAGCGCCACTTGGGTGGCTAAGCGCTCCGCCTGTGTCTCTGCTCGCCCAAGCTTCTGAGCCTGACGAATCGATTCAAAAACGCCCGAGGCACCACCAACCAGAGCAACAGCACTCATTGCTTTATTTGCCACTCGCGCCCAACGCTCCAACTGGGCAGGACTACCTGCTGCTGCCCTCAGTTCAGCCTGAGCGACTTGTTGAAAGGCACGCCCTTCATACAGCTTGCGGTGACGGGCATCGACTAACATCTCTCGTATAGCCATCAGGGCTGCAGCAGTACCAGAGCCTTGAGCACCAGTATTACCAAGATGTTCTAGGAACCGCTCATGGCCTCGACCTGCCTGCATCAATTCTTTCATTGCCACGCATGCCGCAATAGCCCCCAAGGCCGACAAACTGCCGTTTACCAAGACACCTACCGCTCGCGCTACCGATACATCGTTCTGCTCGTTACGTATCAATGTATCCAGCGTGCTGCGCATCGTCTCACGGGGCTGGTGGGCAAGCTCCTTGAGCGCAGTGCGCTCCGCCAGCGCGGCACGGGTAGCCGCCTGGCTCAAGCCACCCACTTTCAACGCATGCGTACCGTTTTCATTGGCAGGAAAACTATGTTCTGCCAGTTCGTCCAACGCCTCGCTGATCAACTGCTTTTGCTGGTTGATTTCCGAGGCTTTGTTGCGGATATTGTGGGCGTGGTATTGGTCAGCGGCGCGGCGATGGGCTTGGCTTGCACCTCGTCTGGACGCTTGTTGCATCTGTGCATCACGCTCCTGATAATAGCGCTCCATCTCTTGCTCCAGCCGCTGGAGCTGTGACAAGGAGCGCTCTGACTGGCTGACCGCCTGCTGCAATTTGCCCAGGACCGCTTGGTCAGGTATTTCCCAGCCCGCTTCCAGCAGCCCCAGGCGCTCGACAAACATCAGCCGCTGACCTTCGGGTAACATGCCTGCCAAATTAGCAAAGCGTTGCGGCAGCTCCAGTTGTTGCGCTTTCTCCAGCAGGGTCTTGACCACTGCCTCGCCCAGCATCTTCTCCTTGAAATAGACCTCACCTGCAATGTCGGCAACGGTTTCATCGGCGAGACCCGCCATACTGCGGAAACGCAGCCCGGTTTGCTGCTCAAGTGTGCTACGCCACTCCTGGTAACTGCTGAGCGCACCTGAAGCCGCCATCAGGGCCGCTAGCTGGGTCAAGGCTTTCTGAGTGCCATCCGATTCACTCAAATAGCGTTCGATAAAGGTTTCGGTGGGCTGGTAGTGGAGCAAGTGCGCCGCAGTGGGCGCGCTGCCCATATAGTGCTGAGCGAGGAAATCACCCTGACCGCACAACGCCAGGGTTTCGTGAGCACACTGTTCCAACTTGCAGGTAAAGCTGATATGCAGTTCGTCTTCTTTATCCAGCAAGAGTGCATAGTGGTGCCATGCCGGTAATAGGACTGCCAAATCTTGCCCGATGGCTTGGTAAGCCGTTTGCCAGGTCTCTTCAAGCGCGTGGACATACGCTAAAAAGTCTTCCAATTCCTGCCGACGAATGACATCCACGATGCCATTGGGTGCCCAAGCATAGTGCCCACCAATCACTTCATTGAAATGAGCCTGCTCACTTTGCTCGACAAACGCTTTTACGGATTCAGCGTTCGTGCCTAGGTTGCCCGCTATCTGCTGGCTGAGTGCGTCGATATCGTTCTCGATAGGTTGCAAGGCGTTGCCGATCACGCCACGATGGCCGCCGGAACTGCGGGTTACCTCCTCTTCCCTTTCACGGTGTTGCTCGTACAGGTCGGCCAGCTCACGAAGATCCGCCTGGTCATCACTGTCAGCATTGCCTAACCATTCAGGAATATTGCCCTGGCCTGCATTGGCCGCATGAGGGGCAAAATCGAGGGTCATCAGGCCATCAATCGTGCGCGCCGCAAAGGTCTCGGTTTGATACTTATCGTGCCAGTTGCCTTGCTGGTCGGCCAGTTGGGCCCATGCCTGGGTCAGGTCCTTGATGCGTCCCGGAATGTCTTCGACGATCAAGAGGGCGCTGTCGTCGCGATACGTCTCCCCAATGGCAGCGTTGATCCCTGCGGCAGTGGTCATTTGCCACTCCTGCGGTTGGCTCTCGGCATCACACCAGCCATAACGGCCCGTCTCCAGCGCCGTGTCGTCGGACGTCATGTCGGGAGCGGGAGGTATGTCCTGATGCTCACCATGGGCATCGGCGAGCGCTTCCTCGAGGCTATCGGGATCGAGCAAATGAGCGGTGCCATTACCCGGGCAATACGCGCCGATGTTCACCCGCATCATGACATGGGAGCGGAATGCTTCCTGCCGGAGCATGGAAACGTGCAGCGGCGTCAGTTCCAGCGGGCTGAACAGAACCTGTAAAGTACCTTCCCGCTTGATGATGATGGGGTCGCCACTGCCATCGGGCTCTACTTTAAAGACTTTAATGTCCTCCGGTGACAGGCTATGCACGAGGTAGAGCCAGCCGCTCCTGATAGGGCGAATGCCTGAAGGCCGAAAGTGCCCGCTGTAACACGGTGCGAACTCGGGAAACGTCTGGGCACGCTGGGCTTCTGGCGGTTCGACGATGGCGTAACGGACAGGCACTAACTGAAGGTCGCTACGGGTGATGGGGCAGGTGCCCATCGCCTGGCCTGGGTCGTTATCGGATTGGCTCTCGGCCACACGGCGCGCTTCGGCCATGCGCTGTCCGATGGGCAGTGTGGTGTTCATTGCCTGCCTCCTGTCAGCGGGGAAGTGCTTTCCAGCGCGGCCTGTTCGGCGGCTGCCGATGCGGCCAGTAAACGCTGCATGGGGGGTCGGCCATCCGGCTGTGTCAGGGGTGTCGCGATGTCCGGCATGGCGTCTTTATCCAGTGCGCGCTGGCCGTGTACCCCCAGAATATTGGCCAGGTGGAAGTGCGCTCGCCGCCCTGTGAAACCCAGCGATTCAGTCATTAGAGTGACATGCTCGGCTGCCGCCATCGCCGTGCCATACTCACGCAATAGCTGGCCATCACTAAAAAAGGTAGCTAGATGCTCGCTCAGTTCACGGCTGAAACGTTGCCAGTCGAGGCGACTGAACGTCTCCAGGTGGGCTTGCTGCAAGCGAAATCGCTCGCGGGGGAGAACATGATCAGAGCGCGTATTGGCAACGGCGTACCACGTCACGCTTCCATGGGCGTTAACGGGTATCCATACCTGCTGCATGGCGCCCATGAGCAGACTGCGCTCAGGATGGGGCTCGGCGTCCAGCAGGCCATGCATCACAGAGGGTTGGGAAAAGCAAAGTATTTGGGTACCTTCATGCGGATGCTCGACGAACAAGAGCCAGCGCAGATGCTGCAAGAGCTCATCGAAAGACGCCGAACTGGAAAACGCCCATCCCCAGCCCTGTCGGCCCCCCGTTGTGATAAACGTTTGCCATAAAGGGTCGTTAGGCGCTAACTGAACCAGGCAGGGTGACAGGCTACGGCACTCATGGAGTGGCGTACCTAAATAGAGCGGCTCATAGTGAGGGGACGCTATATGCTCGTATAGCCAGCGCTCCAGTGGCTGAAGCGTTACGCCATCCAGCAATAGATAGTGACTCAAGCCCGACTGACTTGTGATCGAAGGTGGCATTCCAATGCGTCTTTCCATGACTCATCTCTTTCGTCGATACCGCTGCTCTTCGATAGCCGTCACTGCCTGATCAGCGTTTTCGAGAAGCATTAGCATGGCCAAGAGACTGAGAGAATAACCGAGTGGGCAGGCAGGACAAGTGCACGTCGTAAAGTTTCAGAAATCTCTTACACGGTGTAAGAAATAGCTTACAAACCTTCCAGTAGCCGCAGAATCATCTGCGGCTGCTGGTTGGCCTGGGCCAAAATAGCGATGCCCACCTGCTGAAGGATCTGGGCGCGCACCAGATTTGAAACTTCCTTGGCGTAATCGGCATCCTGGATGCGCGACTGGGCGGCGGACGTGTTGATTATGTTGGTATTAAGCCCGTCAATCACGCTTTCAAAGCGATTCTGCACGGCGCCCATATAGCTGCGCTGACGGTCTACGCCCTTGATAGCGTCATCCAGGGTAGCTAGCGGACTGTCGGTGGCACTACCATCATCAAGCACGCTAAAGCCTTCCAGGCCCAGGGCCTGCAACCCCATTCCTTCAAAACGTACTGCGATGCTACTGCCATCGTTAGCCCCCACCTGGATGTTTAACGACTTTGACTCGTCAATCAGCCCTATGCCGTTGAAATTACTCTGCCCGGCAATGCGGTCAATCTCTTCTAAACGCTGATCGATTTCGTCTTGGATAGAGACAAGGTCGTCAGAAGAGTTGGTGCCG
Source organism: Halomonas sp. G11 (assembly GCF_001663515.1). Classification (NCBI taxonomy): domain Bacteria; kingdom Pseudomonadati; phylum Pseudomonadota; class Gammaproteobacteria; order Oceanospirillales; family Halomonadaceae; genus Halomonas; species Halomonas sp. G11. Next base: position 60,838 of record NZ_LYXG01000034.1, on the reverse strand, counting down.
TTCGCTGCTTGAACGCTCAGCTCACGGATGCGTTGTAGGTTGTCGTTAATCTGATTGAGCGAGCCTTCCGCTGTCTGCACCATGGAGATGCCATCATTGGTATTGCGGATCGCCTGGGTCATGCCTTTGATTTGCGCCGTCATCCGGTTGGCAATCGCCTGGCCGGCAGGATCATCCTTGGCACTATTGATGCGCAGCCCGGAAGAGAGGCGCTGCATTGCGGTCTGCATAGCCTGCTGACTGCCGCGCAGATTGTTCTGCACGATTAGCGACATCAAATTGGTATTAAGGCTGAGCAACGCACGCCTCCAGGGAAGTTAGCCCGCCCGATTGATTGGCGGCTTCAAGGAGATTATCGGCCTGGAAGCAAAAATCATTAACACTTTTGCGAGATGGGGGTGCGGCCACTGTTCGCCAGCAGTTCATCAACGGGGACCCGTACGTAATCGTGGTCAAGATAACCCTCATCCACCAGCTCGCCATCCCAGGCGACAATGTCCAGGTCCATGGTCCGCGGCCCCGATTTGATCGGGCCGCGTACGCGCCCCAGACGGTCTTCCACACTTTTCAGGTAGTCGCGAAAGTCATCCATCGACAGGCGGGTGCGTACCAGCAAGGCGGCGTTGAGAAAGTTGGGCTGCTCTTGATAGCCGACCGGGGTGGTAACGATCTCGCGGGAGCGGGCAACCAGTTCACACTCCTGGCCAAGTATTGCCAGCGCCTCGGCCGCGTGGCGTTCGGGCTCTATATTGGAACCCAGGGAAATGACGCATTCGTGAAGCGAAGTATCGGGTTGGGCATACAAGCGTGACTGAGACATGGCTATCCATCCTTGATCGGGGGCACCGTTGGCTACTAGCCTAACGCTCCACATCGTTTGTGCAAGTACTGTACAATTTATTGACAAACGCTGCCCTCACGCAGACAGTCGTGTCATCCTGCACAGACTAAGTACCCTACCACGATGAGGATTGTTCAATGAGTACACCGGCCGCATTGGTCACCGGCGGCGCGACGCGCCTGGGTCGTCATTTTGCCGAATCACTGGCCGCCGCGGGCTATGATATCGCGCTGCACGTTAACCGCTCCCGGGATGAGGCAGAGGAAGTCGCCGAAGGCATCCGCGCAAAAGGTCGGGCTTGCGAGCTATTCAGCTGCGATTTCTTGCACGACGATGTGGGCCAACTGATCGAACAGGTTACACAGCGATTCCCCCAACTAAGTGTTCTGCTCAATAGTGCCTCCGCCTATACGCCCGCGCCCCTTGCCGAGACCGATCTGGAAATGCTGGAAACCCAGTTCCGGGTGAACCTGTTTACCCCACTGCTGTTAACCCGGCACTTCGCCAGCGCGGTCGATACGGGCCAGATCATCAATATTATCGACAACAAAGTGGCCTACCACCAATACCCCTACGCCGCCTATTTGCTGTCCAAAAAGAGCCTGGCAGAGATGACCCGCATGGCGGCGCTGGAATTTGCCCCGCGCATCCGGGTGAACGGCATCGCGCCGGGTGTCGTGCTGCCCGCCTCCCAGCGTACCAGCGACTACATTGACTGGCGCATCGACGGGATTCCCGTCAAGCAGCAAGGCGAACCCGACCATCTCGTGCAGGCGTTGCATTACCTGCTCAACAACGACTTTGTCGCCGGGCAGATTCTATTTGTCGACGGCGGCGAGTCGATCAATGTGGAAGGGCGTCACTCGGAAAACTACCCGGGGTAATACCCGTATCGAGTACCGAGATCAGCCCCTGATGATTGAACCATTTTCTCGGCAAGAATGGGGCACCACTCCCAGCAACAGCGTCGATCAAGGCGCTAGGCGCAATGCCTGGCGCGCAAAGCAAAAGCCCCGTCAAAACGGGGCTTTACAAACGAACCATCTAATCATCTACTCAGCGTCTTCAACGGCTTTTTTGTTACGCCGTTTTTCAAGTACGCGAGGAGCTATAAAATCAGGCTGATCCGGCATGCTGTACCCGCTTCTGATAATCGCTTACCGCTTTATACAGATGAGAGCCAGCATTGGCCCAATGTTGGCCGATACGATCCTGAGCGGTACCTTTCGGCATGTGCTGCGAGTAATCACCTGTTGGCCAGATCTCCATGACACTACCAGCCGCAAGCACAGTGCGCGGAATCTTGTAGTGAGATTTCATGGTTTTGCTCCTAATTTCACTAACATACGGAATGTACGAAAGTGCTTCATACATCTCAGTAACCATTTCCAATTTACTGAAAAATGATGCTGTGATGTGTGCATTGATAATGTACAGATTAATGGAGCTTAAAAAGTTGCGCAAGTTCAGTGTCATCGCTGCAGTTCGGCTTCCCGTGCTTCGAGTACCTGTCGCTGCCGGGCCGCTTATTGGCGTCGCCACTCAAGTGCGCTTTCCAACACAGCGACTTCCTGCACAAAGCAAAGGGGCTGCCAGCGGGCAGCCCCTTTGCGTATTACGATGCGGCGTTTAGCGTCCGTCAGGCGTATCAACGTCGTCGTGGTCGGGCTTGATGTGATCCGAATCCGACGTCTGCTGTACATCCTGATGGGATGCCGGTTGCTGTTCCCCAGCGTCTTGGCGGGGAGTCTGCTTGCCGTCTGTTTCCTCGGCGGTGGAGTCGATAACCCGGACGTTTGCGGGCGGTGCGCTACCGTCCTTGTTTTCGCCGAAGTACAGCGTGGTATGCGGGAAGGGTATCTCGATACCGGCTTCATCGAAGCGTAGCTTGACGAAACGGTTATACGCGCGCCCAACCGCCCACTGGTCGCCAGGCGTGGTCTTGATGACCACACGGATATTGACCGAGCTGTCCGCCAGCGCGATGACACCAGCAACGGTCATATCTTCGAGCAGCTTGTGGCCATGCTCTTCGCTGGCCTTGAGGTCCTCGAACGCGACTTTCAGTTGCTCGATCGCATCGTCAATACTTTCGCGATAGGCAATGCCGTACTCGCCGACGTGGTTACCGAACTCGCGCATGTAGTTGGAGACCGTATCGACGCTGGAGAACGGCACGATATGGAAGGTGCCGCTAAGATCACGGATACCCACCGAGCGGATACTGAGTTTTTCCGCCGTGCCGGTAATGCCACCAACGGTGACCACATCGCCGGTATTCATGGCGTTTTCCACCTGGATGAAGACGCCGGTGATGACATCCTGAACCAGTTTTTGCGCACCGAAACCAATTGCCAGGCCAAGCACACCGGCACCGGCTATCAGCGGGCCGATATTGATGCCGATTTCCGATAGCACGATCATGCCGGTAATCGTCACCATGGCGATGGCCAGTGCGTTGCGGAACAGGCTGAGCAGCGTTTTCGCACGGGCGGTGGGCTCGCCCACACCGGTATCCGGGTTGAGCTTGTGCTCGATCAGGCTGGCAAGCCCCAGCCAGGCGCCAATGGCCACGATCAGGATAATCGCGACGCTGATTAGTTTGCTGACCAGGCCAGCCCCGGCTTCGGAGGCATACCAGGCGGCCAGATCAAAGGCGCCCCAGGCATCCAGCACCACCATGATCACCGCCACCACAATCACCGTGCGCAGAATACGCAGCGCATTGGGCACGTAGCTATTAAGGCGTTTTTCCAACATCGGCAGCTTGCGGCGCATATCAGGCGAGAGCTGAATACGGCGGCCAATGGTCTGCGTCAGGAACGACGACACCAAGAGTCCTACGACAACCGCTGCCAGGGTCTTGAGCGTCGCAAACAGCACAAACGGCAAGGCATCGCCTGGGCGAACCAGCGTCAGCACAAACACCATCAGGAAATAGAGCAGTGCGAAAAAGTGCCAGGTGCGCGCAAACAGCTGAAGCGATACACGGCTAGCCGCCAAGGAGGAGCGTGTCCCGATAGCATTGAGGTTGTCGCGCAGGCGCACGCGGTTTTTCAGCACCACCGCCACGGCATAGATAAACGCCAGCAGCATGATCAAGGTACCGACCGCCTGACCAATGGCCGCCGACACATAGAAGTTGACCAGCGGCACCACGACCATCAGGCCGTACCCCACCATGCCAATCAGGCGGGCCAACCAGCGGTTCCAGTAGGAGGCTTCCTGCGCTGAAATCGGCAGCAGCCGCAGCCCTTCATAGCGCGAGGAAAACAGCATCCGCACCGCAGCTTTCAGTAGCTCAATGATTAAAAAGGCGTTGAGAAACAGCGATGCCCGGGTGGAGAGGTCGCCAACTTCGCCGACCGCAAAGGTGGCGACAAGGTTACCGCCCACATAGGCAAGCGCCACCAGCAGTACATCGATCACGGCGGCAATCGCCACGCAAACGACCAGGCGCAGCACGGGCGTCAGCCCGGCCCCCTGCTGTGACCAGCCACTGATTTTAGTGAAAAGCGGCTTGGCGAAACGGCGGAAAATGAAAAACATGGCGAAAGTGGCGGCGATCACGATGCCCAGGTTGATGGCCGCGGACATGAAAATCGCCATGTCGAAGACGCTCTCACCTCCCCCGACAAAGAGGCTACGCACCAGCAGCGCTATTTGCTCGAGTTGACCGCCGACGTCGCCGACGACGTTGCTGGTCAATTGAGCCAGTTGGCGCGGCAGCGACACATCCTCGGGAGCGATATCACTGCCCTGCGCAGCGCCCCCGGGTTGCTCCGACGACTCGGCTACCTCTGACGCCTGGCTGCGTAGCAAGTCGATGAGTTCCTGGCGAGCCTGCTCGTCTTCGAGTAAGTTCGCCAGGGATTCATAGGTCTGCGGTTCAGTGGTCTCTGCCCCGTCGCTGCCACCTTCACTGGGTGTACTGCTTTGCGCAAACACGGGCGCAGCAAACAGCGTCATCAGCGCTAGCAGCCAGACGCTGAGCCAGGGTAATAAACGTAGTGGCGTCACACCGTAACCTCCCTTTGATGGTGAGTCGTTGCATCAACCTGACGGCTGAGCTGATTGTTGCGACTAATCATACATGCCAAGGAACATATAAGCATTGTATAGGATATTGAGCTTAACATGATTACCTGCACAAAGGCCCGAGCCAGGACGCTGCCAAACCGAGTATCAGCGCATAGCGGGCACCTTTGGCGACCAGTATCCATGCCAGCGCGCGCCACCAGGGCAAGCGTAATACGCCGGCCACGACGGTCAACGGATCGCCAATGATCGGCAGCCAGGACAGCAACAGGCTCGCTTCGCCAACGCGCTGGTACCATCGCTCTGCACGGGCCAGCTGCGCGGGGGAAGCCGGAAACCAGCGACGATCCTGAAAGCGCCGTGCGTATCGGCCCAAGGCCACATTGACCAGGCTGCCCAAGGTATTGCCAGCCGTGGCGACACACCATAATGCCAGGACCGAATGGCCCTGGCACCATTGTCGCGCGAGCCAGACCTCCGACCCGCCGGGCAGCAAGGTGGCACTGAGCAGCGCTACCCAAAAAAGACTCAGCATCAGGACGCGGGGAGTTGACCACCCAGCTGCAGCGTAATCTCATCCGCCACGCGGCGCACCAGCGCGCCCAGTTCCAGCAGCCGAACCTCAGGGATGCGCGCCACGGGACCAGACACCGAAATGGCTGCCAGGGGCATGCCATGCTCGTCATTGACGCATGCCGCCACGCAATGCAGGCCAATCGCATGCTCCTCACGGTCGCAGGCAAAGCCCTGGTCACGTATACGCTGCATCTCGTCGAGCAGGGTGTCGGGCTGGTAAAAGGTGTTTTCGGTCACCCGGGGCAGTTCGCCTTTAGCGAGCAGCTGGGCGCGTTCGTCCTCGGGCATCCAGGCCAGCAAGGCCTTGCCGACACCGGAGGCGTGCAAGGGTGCCCGCGAGCCTAGCCGGGTAATCATGCGCATCATCTGCGGCGACTCATGCTGGGCAAGAAACACCGCAGTATCAGCATCGCGGATGCCCAGGTTGGCGGTTTCGCCGGTCTCGGCTGTCAGGCGACGTAAGAACGGACGGCTGGTGGCGACCACATCCCGCGCTTCGAGAAAACTGTTGCCGATGCGGAACGTCTTGACATCAATACGCCACAGGCCCTGTTCATTCTCCTGAGTGACGAAGCCCTGACTCTGCAGCGCCTGAAGCAAACGGTGGGTCGTCGAGGGCGCGAGATCGGCCATTTCCGCCAGGGCGGAAAGCGCCAAGCCCTCGGGGCTGCTGGCCAGGTACTCCAGCAGATTTAACCCACGCACCAACGACTGGCTGTGCCCACCGCCTGCTTTGGCCGAATTGGCCGGGCGGCCAACGGTCCTGCGCTTTACGTCACTCACCTGGCTCTCTCCTGAAAAGCTCTCCTGAAGGCACCTCTACTTATAGGTAGGCGCAAAGAGCGTAAGGATAACGTGCCTGTGCGGCCGCTGTCGCGCTTACGGAAACGAATTCCATCACCACCAGTTCGCCGCTAAGCAACTAAATAGACGACGCTTTACGCATATCACGGCCCAATGGATGGGGTTCGCCACGGGCTTTGGCGAGGTCGATCTGGCGCTGACGCTCGCGCGCCGCCGCGCGGGTTTTCTCGGGCAGCGAGTCGATGCAGTGGGGGCAGCTGATACCGGGCTCATAAGCGGATGACTGCATATCTTCTGCGGAGATCGGCCGACGGCAGGCATGGCACTGTTCAAACTCGCCTTCGCTCAAGTCATGGCGGACGGTCACCCGGTTATCAAAAACGAAGCACTCGCCACGCCACAGCGACTGCTCCTCGGGGACTTTCTCCAGGTAATTCAGCACACCGCCCTTGAGGTGATAGACCTCGTCGAAACCTTCCTTGAGCATGAAGCTGGAGGCTTTTTCGCAGCGGATACCGCCGGTACAGAACATGGCGACTTTTTTATGCTTCGCCGGGTCGTAGTGCTCGCGCACATATTCAGGGAACTCACGGAAGGTCGTGGTCTTGGGATCGACGGCGCCTTCAAAGCTACCGATCTCCACTTCATAGTCGTTGCGCGTATCGATAACCAGCACTTCCGGATCGGCAATAATGTCGTTCCATTGCTCCGGCTCGACGTAAGTGCCCACGGTGTCGTTAGGGTCGACGTTCGGAACGCCCAGGGTGACGATCTCTTTTTTCAGTTTCACCTTGGTGCGGTAGAACGGCGGTTCGTCGCAAAACGATTCTTTATGGTCGATGTCGCTTAGCCGCGGGTCGGCGGTCAACCAGGCGAGAAGCGCATCGATGCCCTCGCGGGTACCGGCAACCGTGCCGTTGATGCCCTCTTTGGCAAGCAGCAGCGTGCCCTTCACGCCGTTGTTCAGCATGGTCTGGCGCAGCGGTTCACGCAGCGCTTCAAAGTCGTTCAGGGTGACAAACTTATATAACGCCGCGACCACAATACGCGGTGATGACGTAGTTGATGACGTAGGTACTGACATGACGAACTCCAGGTAGTCGCCCCCGTAAAAGGCGGACCAGGTGAATTAACGGGCGCATTTTAGCAAAAAGTCGGGCACAAGGCGCCCTCTCTGATACGTCGATTTATTCGATCTGATCGTTGAGAAACCTTCACCCCACACCCTCAGTCAGCAGGCGTATATTAATCATCATTCTCCCAACACTCTGGAGCTTATGATGAAGATCCGTCGTTCAAACGAGCGGGGCTACGCCGACCATGGCTGGCTACGTTCCTACCATACGTTCTCGTTTGCCAATTACATGGACCCTGACCACATGGGCTTTCGTGCCCTGCGGGTGATCAATGAAGATCGCGTATCCCCCGGCCACGGCTTCGGCGCTCACCCCCACCGGGATATGGAGATCATCTCCTATGTGCTCGAAGGCGAAATGGCCCATCAGGACAACATGGGCAACGGCGAAGTGATGCGCCCGGGGGACGTCCAGCGCATGTCAGCAGGCACCGGCGTGCTGCACAGCGAGTTCAACCACTCCAAGGAAAACGGCCTCCACTTCCTGCAAATCTGGATCGAAACGGCCAAACGCGGTATTGCGCCAAGCTACGAACAGAAAGCCTTTCCGCACGCCGAGCGGCAGGGCCAGTGGCGGCTGGTCGTATCACCTGACGGCCAGGATGGCTCGGTAAGCGTGAACCAGGACGTTAACCTGTATAGCGCCTTGTTTAATGAAGGCGAACAGGCAAATACACCGAGTACCCGTTATGCCTGGCTGCATGTGGTAAACGGTGAAATGGAGGTCAACGGCGAGACGCTGAGCGCAGGCGATGCCGCGGCCTTTCAACCGGACGAAACGTTCACGCTTACCGGCAAGAAGGCGGGGGAAGTGTTGCTGTTTGATTTGGCCTAAGTCACTGAACCAAGCACCATGCAAAACGGCCCCACTGGGGCCGTTTTGGTGTTAATGACCGCTGATGCGATTAACTATTCTGCGCCGAGTAAAGCACGCGAATCTTCAGCGTATGGTCGACCTGCTTCAACGCTTCCAGCGCCTGGGGGCCGTAGGCTTTGTCCACGTCGATGACCACGTAGCCAACCTTGTCGTTGGTTTGCAGGTACTGGCCCGAGATATTGATGCCGTTTTCGGACAATACGCGGTTGATCTGCGACAGGACGCCGGGCACGTTGTCGTGAATGTGCAGCAGACGGTGCTTGTCCGGGTGCGCGGGCAGCGCCACTTCGGGGAAGTTGACCGAGGTCACCGTGGTGCCGTTATCGGAATAGGTGATCAGTTTTTCCGACACCTCGATGCCGATATTTTCCTGGGCTTCCAGGGTCGAGCCGCCAATATGCGGCGTGAGGATGACGTTTTCCAGGCCGCGTAGCGGGCTTTCGAACTCCTCGGCGTTGCCCTTCGGCTCGACGGGGAACACATCGATCGCCGCCCCGTTCAGCCTGCCCGCCTTGATCGCTTGCGCCAGCGGCTCGATTTCCACCACGCTGCCCCGCGAGGCGTTGATCAGGATGGCACCGGGTTTCATAGCAGCGATTTCTTTTTCGCCTACCATCCAACGGGTGGACGCCAGGTCAGGCACGTGCAGGCTGACCACATCGGCACGTCCCAACAACTCTTCAAGGCTGGCCACCTGGTTGGCGTTGCCCATGCCCAGCTTGGTGATGACATCGTAATAAATGACGTTGAAGCCCAACGACTCGGCCAGCACGGAAAGCTGCGCGCCAATGCTGCCATACCCCACGATGCCCAGCGTTTTGCCGCGGGCTTCGTGGGAGTTTTTCGCCGATTTCAACCAGCCGCCCTGGTGGGCCCGGGCGTTTTTCTCCGGGATGCCGCGCAGCAGCATGATGGCTTCGGCGAGTACCAACTCAGCGACTGAGCGGGTGTTGGAATACGGCGCGTTGAATACCGCAATCCCGCGCTTGAGCGCCGCGTCGAGGTCGACCTGATTGGTGCCAATGCAGAAACAGCCAACGCCCACCAGCTTTTCTGCCGCTGCGAACACGCGCTCGTTCAGTTGAGTACGAGAACGAATACCGATGAAGTGAACGTCGCGGATCTTCTCGATCAGCGCCTCTTCATCCAGCGATGTGGGCAGATGCTCGATGTTTTCATAACCTGCGTTTTGAAAATTGTCCACCGCGCTTTGGTGGACGCCCTCGAGCAGCAGGATCTTTATCTTGCTCTTGTCCAGGGACGTTTTGGCCATGGCTGAATCAACCTCTATGATCGGCGGCGTGCGCCGTGTAACGGTTCACGGAAGGCCCGTATGGTAGCATATTCGCCTGTGCTCACGCTGGGCTGGCATGATGAAAAGTGTGCGTTGTCAAGATGAACGCGGCACAAGTCGTCTCTCTGGCAGCGCCTTGAGGGCAGACGTCACCCCCTGCCCTCGGTGTATACTGTTGGCCGACTCTCTGCAGACACACGCGCCGCCCGGTCAGGGCGTCAGGAAAACGGTAGGCATGGCCCAATGAGCGACACCACACCCCCACAAGACTTTGCCACCACGGTCGAGCAGCTCGAAACGATCGTGGAACGACTCGAATCTGGTGAACTCTCATTGGAGGATGCATTAACCGCCTTCGAGCGAGGCGTTCGACTTACCCGTGATGCCCAGCAACGCCTGGATAACGCCGAGTTGAAGGTTCGCGCCCTTAGCGAAGACAACGATGGTCGCCTGAACGTTACCCCTTTTGACGGCCCAGACGCGCCCACGGAAGACCCTGACGACAGCAACAAGGAGACGCCGCCATGGTAGCGCCCGCCGCCGCTGGGCTGGTTAGGTTACGTGACACAAGCAATACGCGCGTTGACGCCACCCTGGCCGCGCTATTCGATGCGCAACCGGCTACCGAGCCACGCCTGGAAGCCGCCATGCGCCATGGCTTGCTGGTGGGTGGCAAGCGGCTACGCCCGCTGCTGGTGTATCTGGCTGGCCGGGCGCTGGGGGCCAGCGACGACGCGCTCGACGCACCTGCCGCCGCCATCGAGCTGATCCATGCCTATTCGCTGATCCACGACGACCTGCCCGCCATGGACGACGACGACCTGCGCCGCGGCCAGCCAACGGTCCATAAGGCCTTCGATGAAGCCACCGCCATCCTGGCAGGCGATGCCCTTCAGGCACTGGCGTTTGAAGTGCTGGCCCGTACAGGGCACCCGCGGCTGGGCAGCCTGGTGGCCACCCTTGCCAGCGCCGCTGGCCGTCATGGCATGGTGGCTGGCCAGGCGTTGGATCTCGCCGCCGTCGGCAACCATCCCAATGTCGAAGCCCTGGAGCACATGCATGCCCACAAGACCGGCGCGCTGATCGTTGCCGCCGTCCAGTTGGGCGGGCTCACAGCCGTTGACGAGCAAGACACCCGGCTACAGGCGCTGATTCGCTACGCACGCGCCATTGGACTAGCCTTCCAGATTCATGACGATATCCTCGACGTGACTGGTGACACGGCCACGCTCGGCAAGATTTCAGGGGCCGATGCTGCTCGCGCCAAGCCCACTTACCCCGGTTTACTGGGGCTCGAAGGCGCACAGCAAAAAGCCCAGGCTCTAATTGACGAGGCTATCGCCGCCCTTGCTCCGCTGGGCGAACACGCCGCACCATTGGCCGATCTAGCCCGCTACATGATCGAGCGCGACCACTAAGCGATGTCCATGCCACTATCCAACACCACGTCTATGAAAACATGCCCATGAAGCTGTTCGACGAAATACCCCGCGAGCGCCCGGCAACGCCGCTGCTCGACTCCTTTGACCACCCCGCAGCCCTGCGGGCCATGAACGCCAAGCAGCTTGCCCAGTTGGCAGATGAGCTGCGCGCCTACCTGCTTTACAGCGTTGGCGTGTCCGGCGGCCACTTTGGCGCAGGCCTCGGGGTGGTAGAGCTGAGCGTGGCGCTACACCATGCGTTCGACACGCCCGACGACCGTCTGGTATGGGACGTAGGTCATCAGGCCTACCCGCACAAGATTCTCACCGGGCGGCGCGACGCCATGCTCAGCATTCGCCAGCATGGCGGTCTCGCGGCGTTTCCGCGCCGCACCGAGTCCGATTACGATACCTTCGGCGTCGGCCATTCCAGCACCTCGATTTCTGCCGCGCTGGGCATGGCGCTTGCCGCCCAGGCCCAGAACAAGCCACGCCGCGTCTGCGCGATTATCGGCGACGGCGCCCTGAGTGCCGGCATGGCGTTTGAAGCCCTTACCCATGCGGGGCACGTGGATGCCAACATGCTGGTCATCCTCAATGATAACGAGATGTCGATCTCCGAAAACGTCGGCGGCATGGCGACTTACCTGGCCCGCGTGCTTTCCAGCAAGCCCTATCTAAAGATGCGTGAAGAAGGCAAAAAGGTGCTCTCACACCTTCCCGGCGCGTTGGAGCTTGCCCGGCGCACTGAAGAGCACATGAAAGGCATGGTCAGCCCCGCCACGCTGTTTGAAGAGATGGGCTTCAACTACGTCGGCCCCATCGACGGTCATGACCTCGAGACACTCACCGAGACGCTGGAAACCCTGCGCGACCTCGACGGCCCGCAGTTTTTGCACATCAAAACCGTCAAGGGCAAAGGCTTTTTACCTGCCGAAGCCGACCAGATTGGCTACCATGCGATTACCAAGCTGGAAAAGCCCAGCGCGACCGCTCATCAAACGCCGACCGCCCCGCCAGAGGCCCCCAAAAGCGCCGCTAAAAAAGTGGCCAAGAAAAAATACTGCAACGTGTTCGGCGACTGGGTGTGCGACATGGCCGCCGCCGATGAGCGCCTGATGGGGATTACCCCGGCGATGCGCGAAGGCTCTGACCTGATACGTTTCTCCAAGGAGTATCCCGAGCGCTACTTTGATGTGGCGATTGCCGAACAACACGCCGTCACCCTCGCGGCAGGCATGGCCTGCGAAGGCATGAAGCCTGTGGTGGCCATTTACTCTACCTTTCTGCAGCGCGGCTACGACCAGCTGATCCATGACGTGGCGGTACAAAGTCTGGACGTCACCTTTGCCATCGACCGCGCAGGCCTGGTCGGCGAAGACGGGCCCACCCACCATGGCAGCATGGACTTGTCCTTTCTGCGCTGTGTACCCGGCATGGTGATTCTGGCGCCCGCGGATGAAGCCGAGTGTCGCGCCATGCTCAGTGCGGCTTACCATCACCCGGGCCCTGCCGCCGTGCGCTACCCGCGTGGCACCGGCCCGGGCGTGGCGATTCCCGAGCACCTGGAAGCGCTGCCCATTGGCCAGGCCGAAGTGCGCCGCAAGTCCTCAGGCAACGGCCCCAGCATTGCGTTACTCGCCTTTGGCAGCGTGAACAGTGCCGCCGCCGAGGTGGCTGAAACACTCGATGCCACACTCATCAATATGCGCTCCATCAAACCGCTGGACCGCGATGCCGTGCTACACGCCGCCGACGAACATGAATTGCTGGTCACGCTGGAAGAAAACGTCATCGCCGGTGGTGCCGGAAGCGCCGTCAATGAGCTCCTGCATGCCGAAGGCGTTCAAGTCGAAGTGCTCAACCTCGGCTTGCCGGACGCCTTTGTGGAACACGGCACCCCTGCCGAGCTGCTGCGTGACTGCGGCCTGGATGCCGACGGCATCGAACGCGCGATTCGTGCCCGACTGCCGTAATCTTTTTATTTATCAACGTTAGAGACTGCCATGTTATTTCTGATTGTTATCTTTGCGCTTATCGGCCTCGCTTTCGGCGGCCCCATTGGCCTGCTGGTGGGTGGCGGCCTGGGCTGGTGGCTGGGGCGACGTATCAAGCGGCGTCTGAATGTGGCGCGGATGCGCATCCAGGAAGGCTTTCTGGACTCGATCTTTTCGGTCATGGGTTGCCTGTGCCAAGCCGACGGTAAGGTAACCGACGGCGAACTGGACGTCGCCGAGAAACTCTTCGACCAGATGCGCCTGCAGGGTGAACAACGCACCCGGGCACGCGCCGCCTTTGAACGCGGCCGCGGCGACGACTTTGACCTGGACGCCGAGCTTGCCAGCGTCAACCGCCTCACCCGGCATCAGCCCGTCATGCGTCAGGTGTTTCTCCAGGTGCAGCTGTCGGCCATTGCCGCGGACGGCGTTCTGCATGACGCCGAACACGAGATGATTCTGCGCGTCGCCCGTGGCGTGGGCTGTAGCGAGACCGAGGTCCAGCAGATCGAAGCCATGTTGCACGGCGCCGCTGCCAATTCGCAGGGCGCCAGCGAAGAAGCCCTCAAGGACGCTTACCGGGTGCTGGGGGTTTCAGAGGACGCCAGCGATGCCGAGGTCAAGAAGGCCTACCGCCGCCTGATGAGCCAGAACCATCCGGACAAACTGGCCGGCAAAGGGTTGCCCGAAAGCATGCGCGAAGTGGCCCAGGCGCGCACCAGCGAGATCAGTAACGCCTATGAACGTATCCGCGAGGCAAGGGGCCAGTAACCTTGTCTATTCGCAATTGCCGGTTATCTCGGCTAATGTTGTACACACCACTTCAAAGCAAAGGCTTCATATCATGCGTGTACAAGTTTCTAGCATCACCGGGATCTGCCTGGCGGCAGCACTAAGCACACTATCAGCAAGCGCTTTTGCAAACGCCGATAGCGAAGGCGAACGACTTTCCGGCGAAGAAATTCGTGAGCTGGTATGGGGAAACCAGGTACAAGGCGAGATGGCTGGCGGTGAAGCTTACAGCGAAGTCTATCTTCCCGATGGCGAAATTGTGGGCGACGGCTATTCTGGAGAGGCCACCATTGTTGATGACACCATGTGCTTCGATTATGGCGGTGATGACATTGACTGCTATGGTGTCCGCCGCAACAATGAAGGCAAGATCGAATGGATCAAAGACGATGAAGTGGCCGGTTACGGCACAATCAGCGATGCCCCATGATTACACTTTATAGCTTTCCTAACTCTCGCTCCCTGAGAGCCACCTGGACGCTCGAGGAACTGGGCCTTGAGTACCGATGCCAGCACGTCGCGCTGGATCAGGGCGAAGGCCAGACCCCGGAGCACTTGGCCCGCCACCCCGACGGAAAAGTACCGGTACTCGACGACGGCGAGGTCATGCTGTTTGAGTCGCTGCCCATATGCCGCTATTTGGCCGAACAGCATGGCAATGGCCACTTGCTCCCCGACAACGCCATCCAACGGGCGCAGGTCGATCAATGGCTGAGCTTTATCGTCACCGAACTGGAGCAGCCACTGTGGAATCAGGCCAAGCACCAGTTTGCCTTGCCCACGGATAAACGCATTCCCGCCATTCTACCCACCTGTGCCTGGGAGTTTCAGCGTGCCATGAAAGCGCTGGAACGGCGTTATCAGGGCCAGGAAACATTGGTGGGGGATACCTTTACCCTGGCAGATCTGTTTCTGACTCACACGCTAAGCTGGGCCGCCAGTATGAAACATCGCCTGCCGGATCCGTTTATTGCCTACCGTGAACGCCACGCCAAGCGCCCGGCAATGGCTCGCGCCATCGCGCGTGAAAAAGCGGCGGCTGAAAGTTAAGCGTTGGTAGCGTGAGGCAGAACGGTGCTGAAAATAGCCGCGTAGTGGCAGGCGCTGCCCGCGATCACGAACAGATGCCAAATGGCATGGTTGAAGGGGATGGCATTCACGGCGTAAAAGATAACGCCCAGGGTGTAGACGACGCCTCCAGTGGCCAATAGTACAATACCCGTCGACGACAGACTCGCCGCCATTTCCTCTGAAGCCAGTACGATCATCCAGCCCATGAGCAGGTAAATCAGAACGCGCAGTACCGCCAGGCGCTGGGGCCAAAGCAGTTTGCAGGCAATTCCCACCAGCGCCAGCGACCAAACGGCGGTAAACAGTCCCCAGCCCGTAGGGCCGCGCATGTTGACAAGCAGAAAGGGCGTGTACGTACCGGCAATCAGCAGGTAGATCGCACAGTGATCAAGCAGTTGAAAGCGCTGCTTCCAGCGCCGATGGGGGATGCCGTGGTAAAGGGTCGAGGCGGTATACAGTAGAATCAGCGTCGTCCCATAGAGACTCAGGCTGACGATCTTCCAGGGGTCTACGTGGGCCGCCAGGCTCGCCAACACCAACAACACGACCATACCGATCAGACTGAGCACCGCCCCCAGCCCGTGGGAGATGCTATTCAGGCGCTCTTCGATAACGCTGAATTTACCCTCAGCCAAGGGTTTTTCATGCTGTTCATCACGAAAGGTAGCCATTCTGGGCGCTCCTGACCGACACATCACCCCTTGCGCTCAATATCCACGTCGCTTGCCTGGGTAAAATCATCCAGCACCATCATGTGCCCCAGCTTGCCCGCCTTGGTAGTGAGGTACTGCTCGTTGTGGGGGTTCAACCCTGTGGTAATGGACAAGCGCTCGACCACATTAACACCATCACGGGTCAGAGCATCGACCTTGCGCGGGTTGTTGGTCATCAACCGCAATGACGTAATGTCCAGATGATCAAGCATCGGCACGCATAGGTCATAGCGGCGCATATCGGCACCAAAGCCCAACTGCTCGTTCGCCTCGACGGTATCGGCTCCCTGGTCTTGCAGGTGATAGGCGCGAATTTTATTCAGAAGGCCGATGCCACGGCCTTCCTGACGCAAGTATAGCAGTACGCCACGACCTTCCTCGGCTATTCGCTTGAGCGCTTCCTGTAGCTGATAGCCGCAGTCACAGCGCATCGAAAACAAGGCGTCACCGGTCAGGCACTCCGAGTGAACACGCCCCAACACCGGTTCATCGCCGGTCACATCACCCAACGTCAAGGCAATGTGATCCTTGCCGGTGGCTTCGTCTTCGAAACCATGCATAGTGAACGTGGCCCAGGGCGTGGGCAGGCGTGAAGCGGCGATGAAGCGAATGGTCACAGGTTACCTCGCTGATTAACCAAACCAGTTAACCACACCAGTGTTGGCAAAATGGTCGTGTAGTTTAGCAGGAAGCGGCGGTCGGCTCACGATTAGCGTGACGGAAAAACGTCGAGAAAAATCGGCGTGGTGCGACAATTTTTGCCATGGGTCGCGCCGCCTTGCGGTCTATCTTCCAGTACAATAGCTCCTCTACAATGCGGGCAAACTTCTCAAGAGCAAGTGTCTATGAACCCCACACCTTTGCAAAACGATCGTTTTCTTCGCGCGCTGGCGCGCAAGCCCGTTGACCGCACGCCGGTGTGGATGATGCGCCAGGCAGGCCGCTACCTTCCGGAATACCGCGCTAAACGCGCCGATGCAGGTAGTTTCATGGACCTGTGCCAGAACCATGACCTGGCCTGCGAGGTAACGCTGCAGCCCCTTGAGCGTTTCCCGCTGGATGCCGCCATCCTGTTTTCGGATATCCTGACAATCCCCGACGCCATGGGTCTGGGACTGTATTTCGAAACCGGTGAAGGCCCCAAATTCAAAAAGACTGTGCGTACCGCTGAGGAAGTCGCCGCGCTCCGCGTCCCCGATGCCGAGCGCGACCTGGATTATGTGATGCGTGCGGTGTCCACGATTCGCCGTGAACTGAACGGCCGCATGCCGTTGATCGGCTTCTCCGGCAGCCCCTGGACGCTGGCCACCTACATGGTCGAAGGCAGTTCGAGCAAGGATTTCCGCCATCTGAAAACCATGCTCTACGACACGCCGGATACCATGCACCAGCTGCTGGACACCCTGGCCCATGCGGTGACCGACTACCTCAACGCGCAAATCCGTGCGGGCGCCCAGGCGGTTCAGATCTTCGATACCTGGGGCGGCGCGCTGACCACCCCGGCGTACCTCGAGTTTTCGCTGCGCTACATGGAGCAGATTGTCGCCGGCTTGATCCGCGAGCACGACGGGCGCCGGGTGCCGGTGATTCTGTTTACCAAGAATGGCGGCCAGTGGCTGGAACACATCGCTTGTGCCGGGTCCGATGCCGTGGGCATCGACTGGTCCACCGAGCTTTCCGATGCCCGCGCCCGGGTCGGCCACAAGGTCGCGCTGCAGGGTAATCTGGACCCCAACGTGCTGTTTGCGCGGCCTTCCGCGATCCGCGCCGAAGTCGCCCGCGTGCTGGAAAGCTACGGTCATGGCCCCGGGCATATCTTTAACCTGGGCCACGGCATCAGCCAGTTCACCAACCCCGACCATGTCACCGCCTTCATGGAAGCGCTGCACGACCTTAGCCCGCAATATCATCAGAGCATCGCGACGCAATCGGACGATGCGCACCCGGGAGCCTCACAATGAGCGAATTACGTGACGACCAGTGGTTTACCGAAGTCTTTGATAGCCACGGCAGTGCTTTCTCGCTGAAAGTCACTGAGAAACTGCTGGATGTGCAAAGCCCCTATCAGCACCTGGAGGTCTACGCCACCGAGACCTACGGCAACCTGCTGGTGCTGGACGGCTGCGTGATGCTCACCGACCGCGATAACTTCCTCTATCACGAGATGATTGCCCATCCGGCCTTGTTCACCCATCAGGATCCCAAGCGGGTGGTGATCATTGGGGGCGGCGACTGCGGTACGCTCAAGGAAGTATTGCGCCACCCTGGGGTCGAGCACGTTACCCAGATCGATATCGACGAAGAAGTCACCAAAGCCTCCGAGCGTTTCTTTCCAACGCTGGTGGAATCGAATAACGACCCCCGCGCCGAGCTGCTGTTTGCCGATGGGGTCAAGTGGGTGGATGATACCCCCGACGAGAGCATCGATGTGCTGATCATCGACTCGACTGACCCGGTGGGGCCTGCCGAGGGCCTGTTTAAAACCGATTTCTTGCAGCGCTGCCATCGCATCCTTAAAGACGGCGGCGTCATGGTGCAGCAGAGTGAATCACCGCTTTACCACAGCGGCACCATCATCCGTGAATTGCGCAACGACATGCGGGAAGCGGGGTTTGACAGCGTCGCCACGCTGCCCTTCCCGCAGCCGGTGTATCCGTCCGGCTGGTGGAGCGTGACGCTGGCGGGCAAGAACGTCGACGTCAACGCCTTTCGCGAGCAGGCAGTTGCCAACCACGACCTGCCGCTCGAGTACTATACGCTGGAAGCCCATCGCGGCGCACTGGCGTTACCGCCATTTATGCGCAGGGCCTTCGACGCCGAATAATACCGCCCGAGATCGCTTTGCATCACTGCCCACCCCTCGTCGCCCCATAAAGGTGCATGAAGGGTGGGCATTTTTATTTTTTTGCACCTAGACGTTCGTATCAAACGTTCGATTTAGCGTTGAAAAGCGCTGAATCAACGGCTGTACCCCTTTTGGCATCTTCCTTGCTAGGTTAAGTGACATGCTACGGCATGCATAAAGATTTCAAACAATTCGAGGGAACCTAAATGTTGAAGAAAAAACACTTGGCGCTGCTGGTATCTGCTGGTTCGATTACCCTTGCGGGAATGACAACCGCTCAGGCTGACACGCTGGAAGATACCCGGGATAACGGCGCCGTTCGTTGTGGCGTGAGTGACGGCCTACCCGGCTTTTCTGCTCCTGACGACGATGGCAACTGGCAAGGCCTTGACGTCGACGTCTGCCGTGCCGTCGCCGCCGCCGTCCTCGGTGATGCCGACGCGGTCGACTACATTTCTCTCAACGCCGTAGAGCGCTTCACGGCGCTGCAGTCCGGCGAAGTGGATGTACTGTCACGCAACACCACCTGGACCACGACGCGGGATACAACGCTGGGTCTCAACTTCACCGGCGTGACCTTCTACGATGGTCAGGGCTTCATGGTCGCTCGCGACCTGGGTATTTCCAGCGTTGACGAACTCAACGGTGCCTCGATTTGTATTCAGTCCGGTACGACCACCGAACTGAACCTGGCCGATTATTTCCGCGCCAACGATATGGAATTCAACCCCATCGTGTTCGATACCTCCGAACAGACGGTAGGTGGTTACCAGGCGGGTCGTTGCGACGTGCTGACCTCCGATACCTCTCAGCTGGCCGCCCTGCGTATCCAGCTTGAGAACCCGGAAGACTCCGTCATTCTTTCGGATGTCATTTCCAAAGAGCCCCTGGGCCCGGTCGTTCGCCAAGGCGATGACACCTGGTTCAACATCGTCAAATGGTCGCTGTTTGCCATGCTGAATGCCGAGGAATACGGCATCTCTAGTGAAAACGTCGATGAGATGCTCGAATCCGAAGATCCCAACATCGCACGTCTGCTTGGCCAGGACGGCAACTACGGCGAAGAAATGGGCTTGGAAGCCGATTGGGCTTATAACATCATCAGCCAGGTCGGTAACTACGCTGAAAGCTTTGACCGTAACGTGGGCATGGATTCGCCGCTTGAGATTGAACGCGGCGTTAACGCCCTGTGGACTGACGGTGGCGTGCAGTACGCGCCGCCGATCCGCTAAGCGTCTCGCTTGACCCCTGGCCCGCCATTCCCTATTTCCAGGGTATAGGCGGGCCATTTGATTGACCTTCCGTATCGCGGAGACGCCACCCATGTCCGTAAGACCCAACGCTCGCCCCGTCGGCCAAAAGCCGCCGTTCTGGCGAGACCGCGCAAAGCGCGCGCTTATTTTCCAGATCATTCTAATCGCCGCCGTTGTGGCGTTTCTGATTTATATTATCGGCAATACCCAAGCCAACCTGGATGCCCGCGGTATCACCACCGGCTTTGGCTTTTTGAGCAATACAGCCGGCTTCGGTATTGGTCAGACCTTGATCGAGTTCTCCTCGCAAAGCAGCTACGGCCGCACCTTCATCATAGGCCTGCTCAACACACTGCTGGTCGGTGGATTGGGGGTACTGGCTGCCTCGATTATCGGTTTTATTGTCGGCATTGCGCGGCTGTCGCCCAATTGGCTGATCGCTAAGCTGGCCAACGCCTACATCGAAACGTTTCGTAACATCCCGCTGTTACTGCAGATTTTCTTCTGGTACTTCGCGGTACTGCGGGCTCTGCCCAGCGCTCGGGAAAGCATGGCGTTTGGCGAGGCGATTTTTCTGAACGTGCGAGGGCTGTATCTGCCCGAGCCGCTGTTTGAATCCGGCTTTGGCTTGATTCCCGCCACCTTCGTCGTCGCCATTGTTGCCAGCATCGCGCTGGTGGTGTGGAATAAACGCCGCCACGAGGCAACTGGCAAGCGCCTGCCGGTTTTCTGGATATCGCTGGTGCTTATTTTCGGCCTTCCATTGCTGATACTGGTTGTCACCGGTGTCCCGGTGACCTGGGAAATGCCCGAACTGCGCGGCTTCAATTTCGCGGGGGGCATCACCATCATCCCGGAATTCCTGGCATTGTGGCTGGCACTATCCATCTATACCGCCTCCTTCATTGCCGAAATTGTGCGCTCGGGTATTCAGGCGATTCCCCATGGCCAAACGGAAGCCGCTCAGGCACTCAGCTTGCCGCGCAAACTCGTCCTGCGTCTGGTGATCATTCCCCAAGCCCTGCGGGTCATTATTCCGCCGCTCACCAGCCAATACCTCAACCTGATCAAGAACTCCTCACTGGCCACCGCCATCGGTTACCCCGATCTGGTCTCGGTGTTTGCTGGCACCACGCTCAACCAGACTGGTCAGGCTATCGAAGTGATTGCCATGACCATGGCGGTTTATCTGATCATCAGCTTGCTGGTGTCCATGTTCATGAACTGGTTCAACGCTCGCGTTGCGCTTGTCGAACGCTAGGCCGGAGGCGACTTTATGATTCACAACAAAGAAGTGATACCCGAGCAGCCGGCCCCCAAAGGCACCATTGGCCCCATTGCCTGGCTACGCGGCAACCTGTTCAACGGCCCGATCAACAGCCTGTTCACGCTGTTGGGCCTTTATGTTCTCTACCTGCTGGTGGTGCCGACGATTCAATGGGCCTTTATCGATGCCGATTGGGTGGGCGATAGCCGCGAAGACTGCTCCCGGGTAGGTGCCTGCTGGGTGTTCGTCAACGCACGCTTTTCCCAGTTCATTTATGGCCTCTATCCCAGCGAGGAGTACTGGCGCGCCAACATCGTGTTTGCCATGTTCGCCAGCATTATCGCCTGGCTGGTGATCCCCAGGCTGCCGCTCAAGCGCTGGGTGGTCGTGTTTGCCTTGCTGGCTTTCCCGGTCATCGCCTATGTGCTGCTGCACGGCGGCTATTTCGATATGCCGCGCGTTTCCACCCACCGCTGGGGCGGCTTGATGCTGACGCTGCTGCTCGCCAGTGTGGGGATGATTGGCGCGCTGCCCATCGGCATCGTGCTCGCCCTTGGGCGACGCTCCCAAATGCCCATTGTCAGAACGTTCTGTGTCATTTTCATCGAGTTCTGGCGCGGCGTTCCGCTCATCACTATCCTGTTCATGGCATCAGTGATGCTGCCATTGTTTTTGCCCACAGAGCTGAGTGTCGATCGCCTGATCCGCGCACTGATCGGCCTGACCCTGTTCCAGAGCGCCTATATGGCGGAGGTGATCCGCGGGGGGCTCCAGGCCATCCCCAAAGGCCAGGATGAAGCAGCGGCCGCACTGGGGATGACCTACTGGAAACGCATGGGGCTAATCATCATGCCGCAGGCGCTGAAGATGATGATTCCCGGTATCGTCAACACCTTCATCTCGCTGTTCAAGGACACCACCCTGGTGATGATCATCGGGCTGTTTGATCTGTTGGGTATTGTGCAAGCGGCGCTTTCCGACTCGCGTTGGCTGGGTTTCTCGCTAGAAGGCTATGTGTTTGCCGCGTTCGTATTCTGGATCTTCTGTTTCAGCATGTCGCGCTACAGCCAGTACCTGGAACGCAAGCTAAATACCGGTCATAAGCAGTAATGTCGCTTTTATACGTTTAAACCTTCAGGTTTTGAGTAGGATTTCAATATGACACAAGCAGCCACCAACGCCTCCGACCTGATGGTCGAGATGCACAACGTCAATAAGTGGTTCGGCGATTTCCACGTACTGCGAGATATCTACCTTGAGGTCAAGCGCGGCGAGCGTATCGTGGTGTGCGGCCCCTCGGGCTCGGGTAAATCGACGCTGATTCGCTGTATCAACCACCTTGAAGAGCACCAGAAAGGCGACATCACCGTAGGCGGTGTCGCACTGACTCAGGACGTTAAACGTATCGAACAGATTCGCCGTAGCGTCGGCATGGTGTTTCAGCACTTCAACCTGTTCCCCCATTTATCGGTGCTGGAAAACTGCTGTATTGCACCGATGTGGGTACAGAAGAAGCCCCGCAAGGAAGCCGAAGCGCTGGCCATGAAATACCTGGAGCGGGTGCGTATTGCGGAACAAGCGGACAAGTACCCCGGCCAACTTTCGGGTGGTCAACAGCAGCGCGTGGCGATTGCCCGCTCGTTATGCATGCACCCCGAGGTAATGCTGTTTGATGAACCCACTTCGGCACTCGACCCTGAGATGATCAAGGAAGTGCTGGACGTCATGGTGGAACTGGCCGAAGAAGGCATGACCATGATATGCGTGACCCACGAAATGGGCTTCGCCAAAACCGTCGCCGACCGGGTGATCTTTATGGACCAGGGGCAAATCATTGAAGAGAATGCCCCTGAGCCGTTCTTCAACAACCCGCAGTCCGAACGCACTCAGCTGTTCTTGAGCCAGATCCTGGGGCATTAATCCACACCCCCTCTGCACAAAGCAGCTGTTGATAAGTTCGTCGTTATGGGCCTCGCTTGAGGCCCATAATGCGTAATAAGACGTTTAAACACGCCGTTAAAAACAATCGACAAAGGAACGCGACACCATGGAAAAGTTATTTATCGACCGGGCGCCCCAGCCTATCGCGCCCTTTTCCCACGCCTGCCGCGTGGGCGATCTGGTATTTATTACCGGGCAAATGCCCACCGTGCCGGAAACCAACGAAATGCTGCTCGGCACGTTCACCGAGCAGACTCATCGTGTCATGCAGAACCTGGCGATCGTGCTGGAGGAAGTGGGAAGCAGTTTCGAGCACGTGGTGCAGTCGCGGGTGTTTATTACCAACATGGGCCACTTCGACGAGGTCAACGGGGTCTACGCGAGCTACTTCCCGCAGCCGTTACCCACGCGGACCTGCATTGGCGTCACGGGACTCGCCGGCGGTGCCGACGTTGAAGTCGACATGATTGCCTGGATTCCGCCGTCTGAAGACAGCAGCGCCTAGGCACCTATCAAGGTAATACTGGCAGGCAATAGCACTTCCCGCTCACGGTGCTGGCTCAGCGGCTTTCCGGCCAGCGCCGTGAGCAGGATCTGCAGCGGATCGCCATGACTGACCAGCGCGATGGTTTCCCCGCTGGCCGTTTGCTCCCAGTCGTCTATCACCGCCCACATGCGCTTTGCCACCGCGCTCACCGCTTCTACCTGATGATGCTGATGCTCCGCGTTCTGGGCATCCAAGGCCCATATGCTGGGGTAACGATCGTCGCCCTGCCCCTCCAGCTCGCCAAAATAGCGCTCTCGCAGGCGCGTCTCCACGCTTGGCGTGAGTCCAAACGCGTCAGCAATGTGGGCAGCCGTTTGCGCGGTGCGCAAAAAATCCGAGTGCACGACGCGGGTAGGCGTCGGCCACTGCCAATCGGCCACCCGTTGGGCAAGCTGTTGCTCGCCCAGCTCTGAAAGGCCGAAATTTGCCACGCCGCGCGCAGGCGAGCTGACTATCACGCCCTGTTGATTGGCCTGGCTATGACCATGGCGCATTAATAAATAGCGATTGCGCCATTGGCTGGGCGCACCGAGCGACAATATTGACATGGCAAACTCCGAAAAAAGCCGACGAGCTACCATAGGCAAGGCGCTCAGCGCTGTCCAGAAGCGGGTATGGGGTTTGACCTTATGCTAAACGCTTGCCATGGTTAAGTGACCACTAACGACAAGGAGGACGCGTCACGATGACCACCTATATTGTTGTCGCTGATGCCGCGCGTGCGCGCATTTTTACCCGCGAAGCGCTGACACTCACCGAGCAGGAAAGCTTGGTACACGCCGAAGGGCGCCTGCACGAAGGCGACCTGGTCACCGACCGCCCGGGCGCCGACGTCCACGAGTCAAGCTCGACCAGCGCGCGCAGCTCCGGTGAGGAGGGAGCCGCCTCAAAGCACGAGAACGAACTGTTCGCCAAGCAGGTCGCCAGCCACCTTTATAATGCTCGGGTCGATAACAGCCTGGAGAAGCTCATTGTGGTCGCGCCACCCAAATTCTTGGGCCTGCTGCGCGATAAACTCGATGGCCCCACGCAAAAGCTTGTGATTCATACCCTTTCCAAAGACCTGAGCAAGGCGTCGCTGACAGATATTCAAACAGCCGTGCGCGACCTGCGCTAATCCAGCGACGACATCCACCTCGCAATTACCTAAAGAAACGGTCGCTCTTGCCGATAGACGTGCGTGATCAATGACAGGGCGTGGCACCGCGCCCTGATATGCACTTCGACTTGAGAGCGACCATGTTTGCATCCCTACGCGCCAAACTATTACTCGCAGCCCTAGTGGCGATTATCCTTGCCCTGGTCATCAATGGCATTGCCAGCTATACCACCGTCAAGCACCACAATACCGAGCAGGTCACCCGCAACCTGAATGCCGTCGCCAATGGGAATACCCTGGCGATTGACGAATGGTTTAACGCCCGATACAACATGCTTGCCAGTATGGATGAGGCAGCCACTAGTGACGCCCCGTTAGCCGCCCTGCGGCAATTAGCCGACTCCGGGGACTTCATGACGGCCTACATGGCCTACCCCGAGACATCTGACGCTGTGTTTTCTGACGGCTGGGAGCCACCGAGTGATTACGACCCACGCCAACGTCCCTGGTACCAGGATGCTGTCGAGGCCAAAGACACGATCATCACCGCCCCTTACGTGGACGCCCAAACCGGCGGCTTGATCGTGACCTTCGCGCACCCCTACTACCAGAATGGCGAACTGGCAGCAGTGGTCGGTGGCGATATTACCATCCAGGATGTCATCGACATCGTCTCGAGCATTGAACCTACCCCTTCAAGCTTCGGCTTTTTAACCACCGGCGACGGCACGCTGGTCGCGCACCCCAACGCCGAGCTGGCACTGGAGCCTTCCACCGCGCTCAGCGACCAGTTGGATGCCGGTTATCTCCAGCAGATTGCCGACGGCGACGAGCCCCAGGCCCTGACGCTGGAGGGTCGTGAGATGTTGCTGCAAGGGAGCGCCGTGGGCGGCAACAGCGATTGGCACCTCATGGTGGCAATGGATGAGCACGAGGCCACCGCCGGGCTACGCGGGATTGCCACCACGTCGATCATTACGCTCCTGATTGTCGCGGTGATCACCGCCATCGTTCTTAGCCTGCTGCTTAAATGGTTACTGCGCCGCCTTTTATCGGCCCGCAATGCGATGAATGACATCGCCTCGGGGGAAGGCGACCTGACCCAGCGCCTGCCGGAAGAGGGTAACGACGAGATCACCCAGATCGCCGCCGCCTTCAACCGTTTTGTGGCCACCATGGACACGGTGTTGCAGGATGTACGCTCCAGCAGTGAAGCGGTCCACAATGCCGCTACGGAAATCGCCAACGGCGGCCAGGATCTGTCGCGGCGTACTGAAAACACCGCCTCCAGCCTGCAACAGACATCTGCCTCGATGGAGGAGATCACCAGTACGGTTGAGCACACATCGGCGTCCGCCAAGGAAGCCAACCAGCTCTCCCAGGCGGCGTCCGACGTTGCCGGTCGTGGCGGCCAGGCGGTATCAGAGGTCATCACGACGATGGAAGATATCGCCGAGTCCTCGGGCAAGATTGGCGATATCGTTTCACTGATGAACAACATCGCCTTCCAGACCAACCTGCTGGCACTCAATGCCTCGGTAGAAGCCGCGCGTGCCGGTGAACACGGCCGTGGCTTTGCCGTGGTGGCGGAAGAGGTCCGTAAGCTTGCCCAACGCAGCAATGACGCCGCCAACGACATCAAGAACCTGATCGAAGACGCCCAGGGCAAAGTCCAAAACGGTTCCAAACTGGTGCACAACGCAGGTAAAACCATGGACGAAATCGTCAGCAACATCACCCGTGTCACCGACGTGCTCGGCGAAATCACCTCCGCCACGACAGAACAAAGTGACGGTATCGGCCAGGTAAACACTGCGGTGGCTGACCTTGACCGCATGACCCAGGAAAACGCGGCCATGGTGGAAGAATCGACCACCGCCGCCGAGCAGCTCAAGGATCAGGCCGACCATCTCACCGAGACCATCAGCCGATTTAAACTGTCGCAAGGTAACTCTGCTCCTGCGCTCAATGCGCCTAAGGCGCACTGATCAGGAGATCAATGATGCACTTTCGTTCGTTACGCACCTTTGTGATTGCCCTTGCCGGGCCATGCCTGCTGGCCATTGTGGTAGCGCTGGTGGTCTATAACCTGATCGCCACTTCGCGAACTCAACAAACCGTGGAACAGCACACCAGCGAGCTTCTGGAAAATGCCCTGGGGGCGCGCCTGGATGCCGTCGCCAGTGCCGAAGGCGAGCGTATCCAACGCGAGCTGGAAAATGCCATGACGCTTGCTGCCCAACTGGCCAATACCAATGCCCTGATGGGCCAGGAAGACGCAGAAGGTCGGCAGGCGCTGTCCTTGAGCCGCCGCCAATTGTCCAACATGGTGCGCAACACCGTTGCCCAGAACCCTGCGTTGCTGGATGCCTTTATCGGCTGGGAGCCGGATGCCTTCGGCAGCGATGCCCCCTTTGCCGGTGACGAGCGCTACGGTCATGACGACAGCGGCCGCTTCATGCCCTGGTGGTACCGCACCGATAGCGGTGAATTGGCGGTACTCCCGTTGGGCGACACCATGGAAAGCGAATCCCTGATGGCTTCCGGCGTACGCGAGGGCGAGTACTACCTGTGCCCTCGCGAAACGCTCGCCCCCTGCATTATCGACCCTGCATCGTATGACTACGACGGCGAAACCCTGTTGGTGACCTCCTTCAATGCGCCCATCCTTGTCGACGGTGAGTTTCGTGGTGTGGCGGGGGTCGACCTGTCGCTCAACTTTATCCAGGCGCTTCTTGAGGAGGCCAACCAGTCGCTTTACGACGGCGCTGGCCGAATGGCACTGGTAGCGGGCCGTGGCGGGTTAGTGGCGGATACTCAGGGGGTCGATGCATTGGGCGAGCACGCCGAAGAGGCCCTTGGCGCCGACATACTGGACCGGATAACCAGTACCGCCCAGCAGCAACGTCTGCAAAGCGATACCCACGACGGCATGATCGAACGCTACCAGCCGATCACCATCGGCGACAGCGAATTGCCCTGGGTGCTGATGGTCCAATTGCCCGAAGAAGCTGTACTGGCCGATATCAATGACCTGCAGGATGTGCTGGGCGAGCAGCGCCGCCAGGATGCCACCGGCATGACGCTGGTGGGGCTGGTGGTGGCCGCGCTCGGATTGCTCGCGCTGTGGTGGATTGGTGGCCGTATCGCTCGTCCGCTCAAGCACCTCGCCAGCCGCATGCAGGCGATCGCTTCCGGCAACGGCGACCTGACCCAACGCCTGCCGGTACAAGGGCGTGACGAGAGCGCGGCGGTGGCAAAGCAATTCAATGCCTTTGCCGACAAGATCCAGGCCATCCTGCTCGACGTCCGACGCAGCAGTGAATCCGTCAATCACGCCGCCAATGAAATCACCCAGGGCGGTCGCGACCTTTCACGGCGCACCGAACAAGCCGCGGCCAGCCTGCAGCAAACGTCGTCCGCCATGGAGGAGATCAGCAGCACCGTGGCGCATACGACCAGCGCCTCGCAGGAAGCCAGCGGCCTGTCCAAAACCGCCTCGCAGCTGGCAGGGCGTACCGACGAAGCCTTTGGGCAGGTCGTGACCACCATGGACGACATCCGCACCACCTCGGCGGAGATTCAGGATATCGTCAGCGTCATCGACGGGATTGCCTTTCAGACCAATCTACTGGCGCTGAATGCCTCGGTGGAGGCCGCCCGGGCGGGTGAACAGGGCCGTGGCTTTGCCGTGGTGGCCAACGAAGTCCGTCAGTTGGCATCGCGGGCCAGTGACGCGGCCAAGGATATTCGCCAGCGGATCGATACCTCTACCGAAAAGGTGGCAAGCGGCACGCAAATGGTGCGCGACGCCGAGGCCGCGATGCACGAGCTCGCCGAAAGCGTCTCCCGGGTCACCCAGATGCTGGGCGATATCAGCACGGCGGCTGGCGAGCAGAATGACGGTATCAGTCAGGTCAGCATTGCGGTCACCGACCTGGACCAGATGACCCAGCAGAACGCCGCGCTGGTGCAGGAGTCGACCACCGCTGCCGAACAGCTGAAAGACCAGGCCGACTATCTTGCCGAGCTGGTAGGCGGATTCACCTTGGAGGAAGACCGGCACCGGTCGGCATTACCAGCCCCTGAAAAGCACCGTTAAGGAGGAAGAACGCCGTTAAGGAATCGGCGGCATGGGGATGTCATCGCTGCGCTTGGCGTCAGCGGTCATCTCCCGACACAGCCGCAGGAACTCGCGCACCCCGGTGGTGAGGTACTTGTGGCGGTGCCAGATAAAGGTGAATTGGCGTTTGAGATCCAACTCCGGCGTGGGCAGCGGTACAAGGCTGCCCCGCCGGAAGGCATCGCGCAGTGCCAGGCGCGAGACACAGCCGATCCCCAGCCCCGACTCCACCGCACGCTTGATGCCCTCGGTATGCTCGAGCTCCAGCAGCGTATTGAAGCGACTGCGGCGATGACGCGCGGCATGCTCCAGGGTCACCCGCGTCCCCGAGCCCTCCTCCCGCATGATCCAGTCCTCCCGCATCAATTGGTCAAGCTCCAGATGCGTCTTGCCCGCCAGCGGATGGCGCGGTGAGCAGAACACGCACAGCTCGTCCTCGACCCACGGCTGGCTGATGATCATATCGTCGTCACACGGCCCTTCGATCAACCCCAGATCCAGCGAGTGCTGGCGAACGCCCTCTATGATATGCCGTGTATTGCGCACTGCCAGACGCACGCGACTGCCGGGATAGCGCTGCATGAAATCGCTGATCAAAAGCGTGGCCAGATAATTGCCAATGGTCAGGGTCGCGCCAACCTCCAGCGATCCCACGCCTTGCTGGCCACGCAGTAACTCCTCCACCTCTTCGGCGCGGTCCAACAGCGCCACCGCCTTGGGCAGCAGCTGGAAGCCCAGGGCATTGAGCTTGAGGCGCTTACCGATGCGGTCGAGCAACTGGCAGTCGAACTGACGCTCCAGCTCGGCAAGCGCCGTACTGGTCGCCGACTGGGACATGGCAAGGGCGCGGGCCGCGTGGGAGACGCTTTCGTGTTGGGCAACGGCAACAAAGACTTCCAACTGACGCAGGGTATAGTGCATGGGGTCTGACCTATCACCAGGACGCTATATCTATTTTAAAGATAAGCGTTATCAAGATTATTTACTTAACAGATATACCATCCTTTGCTTAGACTTGCTGGCAACTTGATATCTATTTTTTATTCTTTTTTTGAATATTCGTGGCGTTGATGGCGTCACTGACGGAGGAAATGGCATGAGTAAGTTCGCCCTGGAAGATGTCCTCAGCGTTCACCACTGGAACGACACCCTGTTCAGCTTCCGCACCACCCGGGAACGCAGCCTGCGCTTCAAGACCGGCCAGTTCGTCATGATAGGCCTGGAAGTCGACGGCAAACCACTGATGCGCGCTTACTCGATTGCCAGCCCCAACTACGAAGACCACCTCGAGTTCTTCAGCATCAAGGTGCCCGACGGCCCGCTTACGTCGCGCCTGCAGCACCTGAAGGTCGGCGATCAGATCATGGTCAGCCGCAAGCCCACCGGCACGCTGGTCACCGATGATCTACTGCCAGGGCGCAACCTTTACATGCTGTCCACCGGTACCGGTCTTGCCCCCTTCCTGAGCTTGATTCAGGACCCGGAAGTCTACGAGCGGTTCGAGAAAGTGGTCCTGGTTCACGGCGTGCGTGAAGTCTCTGAACTGGCCTACGCCGACTTTATCACTAAAGAGCTGCCTGCCCACGAGTACCTGGGTGAGGAGATCACTGACAAGCTGGTCTACTACCCCACCGTCACCCGTGAAGAGTTTCATACCATGGGCCGCCTGACCGACCACATCCGCACCGGCAAGCTGTTCGAGGACACTGGGCTTCCGCCCATCGACCCGCGCCAGGACCGTGCAATGATTTGCGGCAGCCCCGCCATGCTCGACGACACCAGCGCGCTGCTCGATGAGCTGGGCCTGAACATCTCGCCGCGCATGGGCGAGCCGGGCGACTACGTTATCGAACGCGCCTTCGTTGAAAAGTAAGGTCGAAACGTAACACGCTCAACGGGCGACTCGCTCAGCAGCAGACCGCCCAATAAAAACCCCCGCCACTCGGTGCCTAACAGCAGCGCTTGGCGGGGGTTTTCGTGTTCTGGCGCGCGGGGCGTTATACCGCGTCTTTACCGGTCTCGCCGGTACGAATACGGATCACTTGCTCGAGCGGCATGACGAAAATCTTGCCATCGCCGATCTTGCCGGTATTCGCTACCTGGGTGATCGCCTCGATGACCTGCTCGACCATGTCGTCGTCAACCGCCACTTCGAGCTTCACTTTGGGCAGAAAATCGACCACATATTCAGCGCCCCGGTATAGCTCGGTATGGCCCTTCTGACGACCAAAACCTTTGACTTCGGTGACGGTAATGCCCTGTACGCCAATGTCGGAGAGCGATTCGCGCACGTCATCAAGCTTGAAGGGCTTGATAATGGCAGAGATTAGTTTCATTGCGAGATCCTCTAGCTGGGTAGCCATGAAAATGAAAGATAACAAGCCTAGCGCGCTGCTCGTTATCCGTTACCTATCAGCATACACCGCTACCGGCGCAGAATAAAAAAAGCCTCCCCGAAGGGAGGCCAGTGACGAGCGCTTGTGCTCACCTGATTGGCATTGAATTACTTCTTGATACCGAATTCAGGGTAGGCTTCAAGACCGCACTCGGCGATATCGACGCCTTCGTACTCATCTTCTTCGCTGACCCGAATACCCATGATGGCTTTCAGGATCAGCCAAACGATCAGGCTGGCAATGAAGACCCAGGCGAAGATGCCCACGATACCGATGAGCTGAGGGCCGAACGATGCGCCATCATTACTCAACGGCACGGCCAGCACGCCCCAGATACCGACGACACCGTGAACGGAGATGGCACCGACCGGATCGTCCAGTTTCACCTTATCCAGCGTGACGATGGCGGCCACGACGATCAGACCACCAATGGCGCCGATAATCGTCGCGCCCAGTGCCGAAGGCGACAGCGGGTCAGCGGTAATGGCAACCAGGCCAGCCAGCGCGCCGTTGAGCGCCATGGTGAGGTCCGCTTTACGGAACCACAGCTTGGCGAGGATCAGCGCGGCGATCACACCACCCGCGGCCGCAGCGTTGGTATTCACGAACACCTGAGCGACGTTGTTGGCGGAATCGACAGCGGCCAGCTTCAATTCAGAGCCGCCGTTAAAGCCGAACCAGCCCATCCACAGGATGAAGGTACCCAGCGTCGCCAGCGGCATGTTGGCACCCGGAATCGCATGGATGGAGCCATCTTTGCCGTACTTGCCCTTACGCGGCCCCAGTACGATAACGCCTGCCAACGCGGCTGCAGCACCGGCGAGGTGCACGATGCCCGAACCGGCATAGTCAGAGTAGCCGACTTCGGCCAACCAGCCGCCGCCCCAGGTCCAGTAGCCAGACACCGGATAAATCACGGCCGTCATCACCACGGCAAACGCCAGGAAGGCCCACAGTTTCATGCGCTCGGCGACCGCACCCGAGACGATCGACATCGCGGTTGCAACAAAGACGACCTGGAAGAAGAAGTCGGAACGCATGGAGTAGTAAGGTGCGTCATCGCCACCGGCGGTAACCGCATCCACGCTATTCTCAGCGCCGATCAGGAAGCCCAGATTGGGCAGGAAGCCACCGGCGTTGCCGGAGTACATGATGTAGTAGCCCACCAGCAGGTACATGGTGCAGGCAATCGCAAACAGCGCGATATTCTTGGTGAGAATTTCAGCGGTGTTCTTGGAACGCACCAGGCCAGCTTCCAGCATGGAGAAGCCAGCGGCCATCCACATGACCAGCACACCGCAGATCAGAAAGTAAAACGTATCGAGCGCGTAGCTCAGATCAGTCAACTCATTCATTGTAAGTTCCCCGTTGAACTAAAGAAATGATCCGTAACGTCAGGTTTAAACGGCGTCCGCACCGCGTTCACCCGTCCGAATCCGAATAACGTCCTCAAGCGGCGTGACAAATACCTTGCCGTCGCCGATCTTGCCGCTGTTGGCCGCGCTGCAGATCGCATCGAGCACGCTTTCGAGGCGACCGTCGTCGACGGCGACCTCGACTTTTACCTTGGGCAAGAAATCGACCACGTATTCGGCGCCGCGATATAGCTCGGTATGGCCTTTCTGGCGGCCGAAGCCTTTGACTTCAGTGACGGTAATGCCCTGAACACCGTTGTCGGCCAGTGCTTCGCGAACGTCGTCGAGCTTGAATGGCTTGATAATGGCGGTGATGAGTTTCATCCCGAATCTCCCCTGCTGGATTAAGGAGCGGCCGAGCCGCCCAAAAAAAGTGCCTGCTCCACTAATGCGCATACCGTGCCATCTGATTTTTTTTACTTATATTTCATTGCTTTAAATGTAATAGAGTGAGGCATGCTGGCGACTCACCGCCAGCAACACGCGCTAACAAGTCGGCTATTGCACCAAAATTGATCAAAGGCAAAACGCAAGCGCCCCACCGTAGGGCATAAACGGGAGGCACAAATTAGCCCAAGAAGCATGCGAATCCCGCCTGGGTTGCGTATCCTGATATCAGATAGCCATATCGAGACATTGACCGATAGGAGAAAGCCATGGCGCCTCAAGACCGTATTAGCCGACTCGCCCAGCAAATCGGCGACCGCTTGCAGAACGCTTCCCAAGCGCCCGAAGATATCCAGAAGGGAGTTCATCAGGTGGTCCGCGGGGCCTTCGACCGCCTGGAGCTGGTGTCCCGCGAGGACTTCGATATT
This sequence comes from Halomonas sp. G11, assembly GCF_001663515.1. Taxonomy (NCBI): domain Bacteria; kingdom Pseudomonadati; phylum Pseudomonadota; class Gammaproteobacteria; order Oceanospirillales; family Halomonadaceae; genus Halomonas; species Halomonas sp. G11. Next base: position 27,578 of record NZ_LYXG01000034.1, on the reverse strand, counting down.
TTGATGGACGTATTGCAGCGCACCCGCTCACGGGTAGAAGCGCTGGAACGCCAGGTCGCAAGCCTGGAAGCCGCGGTGGACGCCCAGGCAGCCGATACCTCGACGCCCGTCGAAGCCGAGGCACCGCCGCTACCCGCAGAGCCCCAGGCGGATTCCGATAACGCCGACACCAAAGGCGATGAAGACAAACCCAAATCGCAATGATGAATGCGAATAAATATCATTGACTACTACTGTGCACGTGGTAACGTAATTCGCATCCAATGATGCGGGCAATGCATCAATGCCCCATTTTGATGCATTGCCGAATTTCACCGTTACCGTGATGCACGCATGACCACCGCCACCTTCGGCCCCCAAGCCAGCCAACCGCTTTATGAGCTAACGCCAGGGACGCTTGCCCAGCTAGGCCAGCGTTTCGGTATCGACTATCGCATTCGCAATGCCCCTGCCGGAGCGAGCGTCGCCACCGGCAGCGTTCGCGATGTTGCCCTGCCTCAAACCATGCACTTGACGCTTTCCGACCTGTGCGTGAACTGCGCCTATAGCTCGGCCTCCCGCCAGACGGCGCCCTGGTTTATCAGCGTGGTGCTGGAAGGTCATATCAGCGCCTGCCTGGGCTCCCAACGCATCGAACTTAACGCAGGCGACGGCATGTGCGCCCATTTCACTGCCGAGCAGCCGCTTACGGTTTTCCAACCGGCCCAGGCAAGGCTGCACACGGTAAATCTGGCGGTGCTCGCCACCAACACCCTGGACCTGCCATCGGTCCCCCCCTCACCGGGCTTGTACCCTTGGCGCTTATCGACCGCCTTCACGCAACTATTACGCGATACCGCCGCCGAGCCGCTGGCCAACTGGCGCCAGCCACTGATCTGGCAAGGCCTGGCCCTACAGCTGCTAGGTGAAGGATTACCGAATTGCGCGCGGCAAGACCCGGCTAAACCGCTGGCGGCACAGGCTCAGCCGGTTATACCGGCTCGTGACGAGGCGCGCTTAGCCGCCCTCCATACCCGGTTGGCGTCTCATCCCGAGCGCACGTACTGCCTCAGCGAGCTGGCAAGGGAAGTGGCGATGAGCCCAAGCAGCCTGCGCCAGAAATTTCGTGCCCGCTATGGCTGCTCAATTTTTGATCACCTGCGCCAATGCCGCCTGGCACGGGCCTATCAAGCCCTGCAACGAGGCATGAGCGTTCAGCAAGCCGCCCACACCTGTGGCTACCGCCACGCCACCAATTTCGCCACGGCGTTTCGTCGCCGCTTTGGCATCGCTCCTCATGACGTCATTTCACAGCGCGCCCCCCGATGAATTTGGCATTGCGCATAGCCAATTTGGCAGATCGCATACCTACTTCCTGCATTAAAAAGTAACAATTCTCATTACTAGAATTATCAAGGGATCGTTACCATGCCAATTTCAGCTTGCCACTTCCGCCCATCGCTGCTGGTCATTGCCGTCGCCATGGCCAGCAGCGTCCCCTTTGCAGCCGCTCAGGAAACCCAGCGCGACAACCTGGGCACGGTGACCGTCACCGCCCAGCAGGCGGCCACCAAGGTGGAAACGCCGTCGATCGAAACGCCCCAGAGCGTATCGACCATTACCCGCGAGGATATGGACAACCGCGGGATTAGCACCGTACAGCGGGCGACCGACTACACGCCCGGGGTCTATAGTAACCAGATCGGCGCTTCCAACCGCTTCGACTACCTGGTGCTGCGCGGTTTCTCCGATGGCAGTTTGAGCAACACCTTTCTCGACGGCCTGAAACTCATCGGCGATACCAACTCGCATAGCTCCCTGCGCGTCGACCCCTGGTTTCTGGACAGTATCGAAGTGGTCAAGGGCCCCGCCTCGGTGCTCTACGGCCAGGCCTCGCCAGGGGGCGTGGTGGCACTTAACAGCAAGCGCCCAGAGTTCCAGTCCGGCGGCGAGCTACGCTTCCGCGTGGGTAACAACAACCAGCGCAGCGCCGCCTTTGACCTGACCGGCCCACTCGGGGAAGAACAGCGCGTGGCCTATCGACTGGTGGGCATTGCCAGTGCCGCCGATACCCAGTTTGGTCCGACAGAGGAGGAACGCTACGCCATTGCACCGTCGCTCACCTGGGATATCAGCGACGCCACCAGCCTGACCCTGGACGCCTACCTGCAGGACGAACCCGAGGGCGGCTACCACTCCGGCGTGCCTTACGAAGGCGCCGTGGTCCCGCGCAACGGACGCAAGATAAGCAATAACTTCTTCGACGGCGAGGAAGATTATGAGGCCTATGAGCGGACCCAGCGCATGGTGGGCTATGCCCTGGAGCACCGTTTCAATGACGACTGGACCGCGCGCCAGCAGCTGCGCTATCTCAACTCCGATGTGACCCTGAATCAGGTGTATGGCTTTGGCTGGACGTCGCCCACCTCCAATGAACTGGCCCGCTACTACTCCGGCAGCGAAGAATCGCTCGACGCCTGGACGGTGGATAACCAGCTTGAAGCCAACCTCAACGATGGCTTTATGGACCATACCGTGCTGGTCGGGGTCGACTATCAGCAGCGCGACAACGACGTCAGCTGGCCGTCAGGGGCATTTCCGTCGCTGGATGCCTTTGACCCAGAATACGGCGCCGACCCCACGGCGATGTATGCGCCCACCAACGAGCGTCACGAGCTGGAACAGACCGGCGTCTACCTGCAAGACCTGATCGCGCTGGATAACTGGCGCTTCACCCTGGGCGGGCGCTACGACTGGGTCGACATCGACAACACCAATCAGGATACCGGCCAATCGAGCACCCTCGACGACACCCAGTTCAGTGGCCGCGCCGGGGCGGTGTACCTGTTCGAGAACGGCGTCGCCCCCTACCTGAGTTACTCCACGGCCTTCACCCCCACCAGCTTTGTGGATGCCGACGGCGACCTGCTGGCCCCCATGGAAGGTGAGCAATGGGAAACCGGGGTGAAATACCAGCCCAACGACAGCGCCAGCCAGTACAGCGCCGCCGTGTTCCACATCAGCCAGGAAAACGTGGCCACCAAGGAACAGCCCACCGACCCTTACCGCGCAGTGGGTGAAATCGAGTCCCAGGGCATCGAGCTGGAGGCGCGTACGCAACTCACCGATGCGCTGTCGCTCCAGGCTGGGTACAGCTTCACCGACATTACCTACGCCAAGAGCGATGACGGCAACGAGGGCAATGACGCCATCTATTCGCCGCGTCACCAGGTTCAATTGTGGGCACAGTATGCGTTCAACGACGGCTGGCTGAGCGGCGCCGACATCGGCGCAGGCGTGCGCCACTACGCCGATATTGCCGCTGACCGTGCCAATACCGAAACGGTACCGGATTACACCCTGGTCGACGCCACGCTCGGCTACGATCTTGGTCAGGTAGGCATGCAAGGCGTCGAGACCCGCCTCAACGTCAGCAACCTGCTGGATGAAGAGTACGTCGCCTCGTGTAACTCGCTCGAGTACTGCTACTTCGGCGCCGAACGCGGCATTACCGCCAGCGTGCACTATCGGTTTTAATGTTGGCGCTTTAACGGCGGCAGCTTTAAATCAGGCACGTCAGCACCGCGCCCAGGCACTCGCCTGGGCGTTTTGTTTGCAAACAATAAATATTATCGTTTAAATACAGCCCTTATTTCCTATTGATGCCGCCATCATGCGTTGTTCCGCTGTGTCTTCTCTGATCACTCGTATTGGCCTGCTCGTCGTGTGCCTGCTCGGCGGCTCGCCCGCCCAGGCGCAACTGGCCACCATCGACTGGACGGTGGCTGAAACCTTGATTGCCCTGGACGCCCCCATTGTCGGTGGCGCCCAAAAACAGGCCTACCATGAATGGGTGGGTGAGCCACGGCTGCCCGACGAAGCCGCCGACCTGGGCCTGCGCAGCCAGCCCAACATGGAGCTGCTGGCAAAGATGCAACCCGAGCGGACCCTGATATCGCCCATGTTTGCCGGGTTAACGTCGCGTTTGGAGCGCATCGCCCCCGTCACGTCTGTCGAGCTTTACACGCCCGGCAGCGACACCTGGGAAGAAATGCAAAGCATCACCGAGCAGATAGGCGAACTGGCGGACCGCGCACCTCAAGCGGCGCAACTGATCGAGCAGACGCATTCACTGATGGCCCGGCTGCGTGACGAACGCCCCGACACGGCGCCGCTGTTGATGATCCAGTTTATGGATGCCCGCCACGTGCGCGTGTTCGGTGATAACAGCCTCTACAACGCTGTACTGGAGCAGCTTGCTCTGCCCAATGCCTGGGATCAGGAGACCAACGCCTGGGGCTTTTCGCTGGTGGGCGTCGAGGCCCTGGCCCGTTACCCGGACGCCACCCTGGTGATCGTCGACCCGCTGCCTACTGGCGTCGAGGCGCAACTCGCCGAAAGCGGCCTGTGGCAGCAGCTACCCAGCGTCAAGAACGACCGCCTTTTACGCCTGCCGCCGGTATGGAGCTTTGGCGCACTGCCCTCAGCCCAGCGCTTCGCCAGGGAACTGGTCGCCGCGCTGGAAGACGCGCCCAAGGAAACGCTAAGCCCGGAGTGATGGCGGCCTGTGCCGCACCGCGCATTTGGCTACTCACCCTCTGATAAATACGGTAGGTTAATCAGCATACGGTAATTAACAACCAGCGAGGGAACGCGCATGACGCTTGCCATTGTGGCGACACGGGCCGGAGTCGGTCTGGACGCACCGGCGGTGCACGTGGAGGTGCACCTGGCCAACGGTTTGCCTGGCTTGACGTTAGTCGGCCTGCCGGAAACCGCCGTCAAAGAAAGCCGCGAACGGGTGCGTAGCGCCCTGGTCAACGCCGGTTTCGACTTCCCCAACACCCGACGCATTACCCTCAACCTGGCCCCTGCCGACCTTCCCAAGGAAGGTGGCCGCTTCGACCTACCCATCGCGCTAGGCATTCTTGCCGCCTCCGGGCAGATTCCGGTCGACGCCCTGGAAGGCATGGAGTTTGCGGGCGAACTGGCCCTGGACGGCAAGCTGCGCGCGGTACCCGGCATTCTGCCCTTTGCCCTGGCCACGCGGCGCGCCAAGAAGGCACTGATCATCCCCCGCGCCTGCGCCGATGAAGCCGCGCTTGCAGGTGATTTGCCGGTGCTGCCTGCGGACACCCTATGGGATGTCGTCGCCCACCTGCTCGACCAGGAGAAAATCCCGCCCCATCAACTGCCAGCCTCAGTCAAAAGCCCGGCGCCAATGGCCGACCTGGCCGACGTGCGTGGCCAGCAACAGGCCCGGCGTGCGCTGGAAGTCGCCGCCGCTGGCGGCCATAATCTGCTTTTTGCGGGGCCGCCAGGTACCGGCAAGACCATGCTCGCCAGTCGCCTGCCCGGTATTTTGCCGCCACTCTCGGAAGAGGATGCGCTGGCCGTCGCGGCGGTGCGTTCGGTGTGCGGGTTGCCGCTGGAAGCCGACTGGGGCCAGCGGCCCTTCAGGCAACCCCACCACAGTTCCAGCGCCGCGGCACTGGTGGGCGGCGGCTCAAAACCCAAACCCGGCGAAATCTCGCTGGCCCACCATGGCGTGCTGTTCCTGGACGAATTGCCGGAATTTTCCCGCAGCGTACTGGAAGTTTTAAGACAACCGCTGGAAACCGGCGAAATTCATCTCGCCCGGGCCAGCCACGAGCGCCGTTACCCGGCGAAATTTCAGCTGGTGGCGGCAATGAATCCCTGCCCCTGCGGGCACCTGGGCGATCCGCGCAACCGCTGCCAGTGCACCGCCAGCCAAATCCAGCGCTATCAAAACAGACTGTCAGGCCCGCTGCTCGACCGCATCGACCTGCAGGTGGAAGTCCCGGCACTGCCACCGGAGCAACTTACCGCACAGACACAAGGCGAATCGTCGGAAGCCGTGCGTCGGCGCGTCATGGCCGCCCGTGAACGGCAAATGGCAAGAGGTGCGCTCAACAGCCAGCTCAGCGGCAAATCCCTGGAAACCGCCTGCGCGCTAAATGACGAAGAGCGCGCCTGGCTGGCGGGGGTGCTGGAAAAACTCAAGCTCTCTGCCCGCGCTTACCACCGCGTACTGCGCGTCGCGCTTACTCTCGCCGACCTGCAGGGCGAACCCAAACCCACCCAGCCCCACTTGATCGAAGCCGTTGGCTACCGGCAGCTGGATAGGTTGTTGAAAGGCGCTTAACCGTGGGTTTTGGCCAGCGAATCGACCAGGCGCTGGCAGAGCGCATCAAGCTTTTGGCCGGTGGCCTCATCATGTAGCGCGCCGCTGTCGTTGAATGCACTGCCTGCCTGGGGAAGCGATAACGGCTGCGGCAGTACCGTCAGGCTGAGGTTGGCGAGTAGCTGCTGCGCCAGGGGCATGGCGCGAATACCGCCCAACCCACCGGGTGATGCTGCCACCAGGGCCGCCCACTTGCCCGCGAAGAGCCCCAGGCCCGGGGTGCCTTCATAGGGCCGCGATAGCCAGTCCAGGGTGTTCTTGAGCAGCGGCGTGATAAAGCCGTTGTATTCCGGCGAGGCAATAAATACCGCCTGGTGCTCGGCGAGGATAGCGCGCAGCTTCAGCACATTGCCCGGCATGCCTTGCGCCTCAATGTCCTGGTCAAATAACGGGCAGGGATAATCCTTTAAATCGATAAAGGTGGCTTGGCCGCCCAGTGCCTCGATACGTTTGGCAGCCAGTTGGGCCAACTGTTTGTTGAGTGACCCTTCGCGGGCACTACCCGCAAATACCAGTACTTTCGGTGTGTTAGATGTCATCGCACGATCCTGATTGAAAATGGGCTAACGTAAATAAGTCATTGCGAGTTTCGCACAAGCATCGAGCGATAGCATTAACCCCCACTCATATAAAGGAGTCAATAGTCAAAGATTATCATCTGTCGTTGACGATGAAGGCGGCTGCTCGGCTGACGCTTTTGTCCTGGACGCCGCCACTTGATCGATGAACGCGTCCAGGGCATCGAACAACGCACGGCGAATCGGCTCCGCTTCATTCACCAGGTGATGCCTGGCGTCCGGATGCCGGTAGATCTGCGCGCCGGGAAATTTATCCTGCAGAATCGCCAGGTTCCATTCCCAGTCCACGGTAACGTCCTGCTCGCCCTGTAAAATCATCACCCGCAAATCCAGCGGGTCGCGGGCCAACAACCTGGGAATCCAGCGGCGCATTGCGGTGACCCAGGCCACGCTCAATTGATTGGGCTGCAAAGGGTCGTGCTCGCGTAGAAACTCGGTAAATTCTTCGTCAGTCGAGTTGGGCCGATACTTGCGCGGCAGCGCCTTCACAAAGGGGCTGGCGATCAGGTGCAGCCAGCTGGCCTGGCTCCAGCCCCAGGGGCGAACCAACGGTGCCAACAGCACCAGTCCATCCCACCCCGCTGCATGGCGACGGTTCAACGCGTCGGTCGCCAGGATCGCCCCACCGGTACTTTGCCCGATGCCCAACCAGGGGGCAGGCGCCATGGACTGCTGGGCCAGGATGGTTTGCACATGGGTCAGGCAGTGCTGATAGTCGTCAAAGTCATCGATGGCGGCACGCGCACCGCTGGAAAGCCCATGGCCGGGCAAATCCCACAGTACAACGCGCCAGCCTTTATCCAACAGGCGTTCAAGCAGATGGCGATAAAGCCCCAGATGGTCGAAGTAACCGTGGACGACAAAGGCGGTGCCTTTTGGTGCAGGCGGGCTCCATACCTGACACCACAGCGAGAAACGCCCGGTATCGATAAACCCTGCGTATACGTCCCGGGTGTCAAGGCGCAGCGCTTCCAGGCCGTAGTGCTGAAAATAGTCATTCATCGCCGTGGCTAGGATGTCACCAGGCACCAAGCGGGAGAGTGCTGAGTCGCCAGCATGGCGGCGAAACAATGCTTCTAAATGATCGAACTCGCGCATTCGCACCTCTCCTTAAACCGCTCTTTCGCCACCGGTCAGTCAATCACCCATGGCGTCATTCCTTATCTTTTGGTCGAGCATGATAGCGCTTTAGCGTCTATGCTGTTTACATGCCCACACAGATATGGAATTATTTTCCACAAATAGTTTTTAAATGCGTTTTCATCTGACTGTGACGGGGCATCAGCCGAGCAACACGGCGTCACAGCCACCCTAACAGGAGAGTCTCCATGAGCGAGCGTATCACGCGTCACCGTTTACAGGTGGCAGCCGACCTAGATCGTTTCATCAGCGAGCAGGCCCTGCCCGGCACCGGCGTCGACGAAAGCGCCTTCTGGGCGGGCGTCGATGCTCTATTTCACGATTTAACCCCCAAAAACCGTCAACTGCTAGAAGAACGTGATGTTCTTCAAGAGAAGCTGGACGCCTGGCATCGCGAAAACCCCGGCCCGGTCGCGGACATGCCCGCCTACCGTCGCTTCTTGAAAGACACCGGCTACCTGGTCGACGCGCCCGCCAACGTCACCGCCACCACTGCCAACGTAGACCGTGAAGTCGCCGTTCAGGCGGGTCCGCAGCTGGTCGTGCCGATGAGCAACGCCCGTTATGCGCTCAACGCCGCCAACGCCCGCTGGGGCAGCCTGTACGATGCGCTTTACGGCACCGACGTGATTTCCGAAGAAGACGGCGCGGAAAAGGGCACCAGCTTTAATCCCAAGCGTGGCGAAAAGGTCATTGCCTATGCCCGTGGCGTCCTCGACCGCGCGGCGCCGCTGGCAACCGGCTCTCACCGTGATGCGGTGAACTACGCGATTCGCGATGAGCACCTGGTCGTCACCCTGGAAGGTGGCCGCGAAACCGGCCTGAAAGACCCGGATAAACTGATCGGCTTTACCGGCGAACAGGCCAAACCTGACGCGATTCTGCTGGGCAACAACGGGTTGCACCTGGAAATCCAGATCGACGCCAACGACGCCATCGGTAAAACCGACCCGGCGGGTGTCAAAGACGTGGTGGCTGAAGCCGCGCTGACCGCGATTATGGACTGCGAAGACTCAGTGGCCGCCGTCGACTCGGAAGATAAAGTGGGCGTCTACAGCAACTGGCTCGGCCTGATGAAGGGCGACCTGGAAGAGAAAATCGAGAAAGGCGGCAAGACCTTTACTCGCAAGCTGAACGCCGACCGGACCTGGCAAACCACCGATGGTAGCAGCGTGACGCTTCCAGGCCGCTCGCTGATGTTCGTGCGTAACGTCGGCCATCTGATGACCACCCCGGCGGTACTGGACGAGAACGGCAACGAACTGCCGGAAGGCATCCTCGATGCCGTCGTTACCTCCTTGCTGGCGCTGCACGACCTCAAGAAAGACGCCGACCAGCCACGCAACTCGCGTGCGGGCTCGGTGTATATCGTCAAGCCAAAGATGCACGGCCCCAAAGAAGTCGCGTTTGCCAACGAGCTGTTCAGCCGCGTGGAAGACATCCTGGGCATGAACCGCGACACCCTGAAAATGGGCATCATGGACGAAGAACGCCGCACCACGGTCAACCTCAAGGCGTGTATTGCCGAAGCCACGTCGCGGGTGGTGTTCATTAACACCGGCTTCCTCGACCGCACCGGCGACGAAATGCACACCGCCATGGAAGCGGGCCCCATGGTGCGCAAGGGCGACATGAAGAGCGCCGCCTGGATCCAGGCCTACGAGAAGAGCAACGTCCAGGTCGGCCTCGCCTGTGGTCTGCGCGGTCGCGCCCAGATCGGCAAGGGCATGTGGGCGATGCCCGACTTGATGCACAACATGCTTGAGCAGAAAATCGGTCACCCGAAAGCAGGCGCCAACACGGCCTGGGTGCCCTCGCCCACCGCCGCCGCGCTGCACGCGCTGCACTACCATCAGGTCAACGTCGCCGACGTTCAGCGCGAACTGGAAGCCCAGGGCGAGCCGGACTTCCTGGATGACCTGCTCACCGTGCCGGTGGCCGAAAACGCCAACTGGTCCGACGAGGAAATTCAGCAGGAACTGGACAACAACTGCCAGGGCATTCTGGGCTACGTGGTGCGCTGGGTAGAGCACGGCGTGGGTTGCTCGAAAGTGCCGGATATCCACAACGTCGGCCTGATGGAAGACCGCGCCACGCTGCGTATCTCCAGCCAGCACATTGCCAACTGGCTGCATCACGGCATTGTCGACGCCCCACGGGTCGAAGAGACGCTCAAGCGTATGGCCAAGGTAGTGGACGAGCAGAACGCCGGCGACCCTACCTACACCGCCATGAGCGCTAACTTTGCCGACTCGACGGCCTTCAAGGCGGCGTCCGACCTGATCTTCAAAGGCCGCGTCCAGCCGTCTGGCTACACCGAACCGCTACTCCACGAGTGGCGCCAGGTGCACAAGGCGAAGTAAACTCGCCAAAGGTACTATCAGCCCCGGGGCGTTTGCCTCGGGGCTTTTTTATGAAGGAAAACAACAATGACCGTGATGACCGTCGAACAGATCGAACATTTTCTCGATGAGGTCTTTCCCCAGCGCATGGGCACGATTGAAAGCGTGGGGGAAATGAGCGCCACCATGCGCCTGACGATTGGTAACGAGCACCTGCGACCAGGGCCGCGTGTTTCCGGCCCTACCATGATGGGCTTTGCCGATGTGGCCATGTACGTCGCCATTCTGGCGCAGATTGGCCCGGAGCCGATGGCCGTGACCAGCGACCTGAATTGCCACTTTCTTCGCGCCGCCTCCGGCGATCACGACATCATCGCCCACGCCAAGCTGATCAAGCTCGGCCGCCGCCTGGCGGTGGGCGAAGTGCAGATCGTCTCAACCGCCGATGAAACCAAACCGGTCATCCACGTTACCGCCAGCTATGTGCTGCCGGATAAACCGTGACGCGACCTTCAATCAGGGCTCAAGCGTCATAAACGGCGCGTCTTGCTGATCGGTAAAACTGTAAACTTCATAGGGCGCTTCCTGCGAACCTGGCATACCCGGCGTGCCGATGGGCATACCGGCAAGGCCAATACCATCGACGTCAGGCTGCTCTTCAAACAGCTTGGTAACGGCTTCCATCGGCACATGGCCCTCAATCCAGTACTCACCCATCTCGATGGTGTGGCAGGAGCCAAGCCCATAGGGCACGCCCGCCTGCTGCTTGATCTCGCCGAGTTGAGCATCATCGACAATGGTGACGTCAACGCCCTGTTCTTCCAGATGACGCGCATACTCATCGCAGCAGCCGCACTGGGGGTTTTTGTAGAGCGTGGCTTCATCGGGCAGCGCGGCCTGGGCCGCAGTGGCACCGAAAAGCAATGCGCTGGATAGCAGCGAGGCAGTTAAACGGTTCATGAGGGCTCTCCCTTGGAGGTACGGCTAAACACATATTTTGCCAGCGCGGCGATACCCAAGCCGACAAGCAGTAGAAAAGCCAGCGGCATCAGCCAGCCAAACCAGCCCATGGAACTCATCAAAGCAAAACAATCTGCATTCATCATGGCAACTTTCCTGACAAGTGGGCACAGCCCAAGCTTACAACCCTGGGGCTACCCCAAGGTCAAGCGCTCGTTGCGATCTGCCCACTCGCCAGTTCCTACCGTTTGATCGACATGACGCCGATCACGCTTTGTTCATGTTAGCTTAGACCGTTTCCACCAAGGTCATCGTTTCAAACGCTATTGAACAAATCTATTACAGATTAAAGGTCATGTGTCGATATTAACCGTATTACCACTAGTTAAAGGGTCGGCGGTCTATAAATGTTAATCAATTTTTTGTCAGACCCTGGCGCCTTAAATGCGGTTCAGGGAGAACACGATAATTTCCTGGTACTGGTTTCTTGGCTGGTCGCCCTGGCCGCTTCATACGCTGGCCTGGATATCATCAAGCTGGTGAGAAAGGGATCTAACCCTTGGTGGCGCCTGGGTTGGCTTTTCGCCGGGGCCAGCGCCATGGGGCTTGGCATCTGGAGCATGCACTTTATCGGCATGCACGCCTATCAGCTTGATTTTCCGGTAAGCCATGCACCGGGGCTTACCCTGATATCCATTGTGCCCGCCATTCTGGGTAGCTTTGGCGTGATGGTCGCACTTTCCCATGAAAAACCGCCGCAGCGAGCGCTTCTACTGGCAGGTGTCGGCCTTGGTGCCGGCATTGGTCTAATGCACTACAGCGGCATGGCCGCTATGCGTATGCCCGCTGAGCTGCATCACGCCCCGGGGCTGTTCGTGGTCTCACTGCTGGTCGCGGTGGGCTTAGGCATGTCGTGCGTCTATGCCTACCGCCTATGCCAGCACGAGTGGGGCATAAAACGCGCCAGAACCTGTGCGTTCATTGCGGCACTGTGTTTCGCCACTGCCGTCTGTGGGATGCATTACGTCGCCATGCAGGCCGCCTGGTTTGTGCCTACCCCGGATGCCGTGGCACCTTCGGTATCGCCAGCCTCCCACTGGATTATTTTCCTTATTAGTGGCGCGGCCGTATTGACCGCCATACTCGCGTTAGTCGCCACCCGCGTACAGCGTCGCCTGCATGACAGCAAGCGCCATGAACACATGACACAGACGCGCCTGCTCGAAGTCATTTCTGCACTGCAGGATAGCGTGATACTGCTCGATGAACAGGCCCGGATTCGCCTCTGCAACGCAGCGTTTGAACGGTTGATGGGCCTCAGCAGCCAGCAGCTTGAAGGCATGTCGGCCTCACAACTTGACTACGCCGAAGAAGGCCGCGAACTCAGCCAGCACATACGCCAAGCATTGGCAAAAAAGGGCGAATGGAGCGGCATGATCACCGCCCTGGATGCCAACGGTGAAGGCTTTCCCGCCTGGCTGAGCGTGAGCCGCGTCACCTATGCCGATAGTAAAGACCGTGACTACGTCGCGCTGCTCAGCGACCGCTCTACAGAACAGCAGGCCCAGGAGCGTATTCGCCACCTCGCCTATCACGACATACTGACAGAGCTGCCTAACCGGCGGGCGCTGCAGGAGCGGCTCGCCGGGCTTGGTTCTTCAAGGACACTTACCCACCCGTTCGCTTTTTTGGCGCTGTTTGATATTGACCGCTTCAAGGTACTCAACGACAGCATGGGCCAGGATATTGGCGATGAACTGCTACGCCAACTGGGCGGACGCCTTCAGCAATGGGCAGAGGCTGAGTGGCTGGTCGCCCGGCTGGACGGCAACGAGTTCGCCTTGGTGGGCACGCTTGCCAGCCGCGACGCGCCCAGCGCCGAGCAGGAAATGACGCGCCTCATTGATGAGATAGTGGCGTCGCTGACCGCTGGCTATCTGCTAAAAGGCCATCCCTATCCGTGCAGGCTTAATGTGGGCGTGCTTATCTTCCAGCCCCTCGACCGGGAGGCGACACAGCAGCTGTTCAAACGCGCCGGTCTGGCCCTGCTGGAAGCCAAGCGCCAGCGGGATGGTAAACCCAGGCTCTTTCGTCAAGCGCAAGAAGACGAGCTAGAAGAACGCTTGAGCCTTGAACGCGAACTACGACTCGCGATTGACCACGATGAGCTGTGCCTTTATCTCCAGCCTCAAGTCGATGAGGCTGGAAACATAATAGGCGCTGAAGCCCTGGTTCGCTGGCAGCATCCCGAGCGCGGCATGATTTCACCGGGTCACTTTATCCCCATCGCCGAGGAGACCGGGCTTATTCTGCCGTTGGGGCATTGGGTCATTCAGGAAGGCTGCCGGGTGCTGGGCGAATGGCGTAATATTCCGGCGCTTCAAGGGCTTCAGCTATCCTTGAATGTCAGCGTTCGCCAGTTCCAGCAGCCTGACTTTGCCGATCAGGTGCTGTCAGTCATCCAACAACATGATGTGCCCCCCGAACGCCTGACGCTGGAGCTTACCGAGTCGCTGTTATTAAGTGACCCTGATGGCACCATCGAAAAAATGCAGCAGCTACAGCGTGCAGGCGTCAGCTTTGCTCTGGATGACTTCGGCACGGGCTATTCATCGCTTGCCTATCTCAAGGTATTGCCCCTCGACACGCTTAAAATCGACATTGCTTTCGTCAGGGATCTGGCCCTGGGCATGCAAGCCACGCCGATTGCCGCCACCATCATCGCCCTTGCACAAAGCCTGGGGCTTAGAGTAGTGGCCGAAGGCGTGGAAACCGATGACCAGCGCCTGGTGCTCGCTCAACTGGGCTGCCATATCTATCAGGGCTTTCTGTTTGGTCGCCCCCTCCCTGTAGACGCGTTTTTGCGCACCATTGTCGAAGACGACCCCGCCGCCGACCACGCCAGCCTTCCACACAAATGACTTCTTGCATCTAGCTCATTATTATAAATATAATTTTATAAAAGCTTTACAAAACTTATACAACCCTAGCGCTTCCCATAACACGAAAGGACATTACAACAATGACTGATGCATCCCTTTCCAGGCATATCGCACGCACCGACAGACTCATGTGGTTCCCCTTGGGCTTTGTCGTTTTTTTATGCGTCATCGTGGGTATCTTCACCCAAACCTTGCTATTGGCCCTTGTGGCGGGGGTAATGACGCTACCGTTGACGTATATCGTCCAACACCAGTGGCGCGGTCATATCGCCAATGGCTTTGTCAAAGCCGCCGTCATGATGGCCTGGTCTGCGGTATTAATCGAACAAAGCGGCGGGCTGATCGAAGCCCACTTCAGTATCTTTATCCTGCTCTCCGTCCTGATTCTCTATAGCGATTGGCGAGTCATTGCATTGGGTGGCTTGGTGATTGCGTTGCACCACGCCTTGTTTACCTGGCTTCAATACCAGGGCGTTGTCCAGCTTTATACCAGCATGGGCGATATGGAGGGCATGACCAGTGGTGGTGAAGGCTTTACGGATTTGCTCTATTGTTTGTTGATGCATGGTGGTGCTGTGGTTGTCCAGGTGATCATTCTTGGCTACTTGGCCAAGGTGCTGGAAAGCATGGTGAAAGAAGGGCTTCACGTCACCCGCTTTGCGGTCGCCGCAGGCGGAGGTAATTTGGACATGAGCTTCAGTGATAAAGAGCAGCAGCTTCCAGCCGTCGCCGCAGTGGTCAGCATGCGCGACCAGGTCGCCGAAAGCCTGCGCAAAACACAAACGGCGGCCAGCCACGTTACGGACTACAGCCAGCAGCTTTTCATTGCTCAGGAACAGTTACGGACGCAAACGGCGCGCAATAGCAGCCAAACCGAACGCATATCGACCAGCACCGCGGAACTTGCTGCGACAACGCGCGAGACAGCGGAAGAATCCCAGCAGATACGCACGCTGGCGCAGCACGCCGAAAAAATCGCGCGCCAAAACGGCGAGCAAGTTGAAGAAATGCGCGAAATGATGCACCTGCTAAATCAGCACACTGGCAACATCCATGAAATGCTCAGCGAAATTGATAACATTACGTTCCAGACCAACCTGCTGGCGCTGAATGCCTCGGTGGAAGCCGCACGTGCGGGTGAGCACGGTCTGGGCTTTGCCGTTGTGGCTAACGAAGTCCGTACGCTGTCAAAGAACACCCAAAACACGGCGTCTCGGATACGCCAGACCATCGCCAACACGACCGACCAGGTCTCGCAAGGTGTTGGCCAGACGTCCACGATTGCCGACACCACACAGTCACTTATTCAAAGTTTTGAGCAAGTGGCGATGCGCTTGACCAATATGGACAACGCTGTCCAGCAGCAGCATCAGGGCGTCGAAGAGCTCGAGCAAAGCGTTAATGAAATTTATAATGCGTTGGAGCTTTCACGCGAAGCGGTGGATAACTCGCACAGCATGGCCGAGCAGCTCTCAGCGACTGCCGACACCATGATGCAGGCAGTGAGCGGCTTCACACTCCCAGCATCTTCCTCACTGGCCAATAAACAAATGCTGATCGCACCGTCCACGGTTTAGCACCAGGCGTTTTTCCCTCTTCCTTCATCAAGAGATTTCCATTGAAGGGGCAGGAACAAAAATTTACCGTTGGAGTGATTGTCCTGCTACTTAAAGTCTATATAGTCGTCCATACTCATTAAAAATGACCTATATCTTGAAAATAGGCGAATAATAATTAATCACTGAGGTGTTTCAAATGGCGGCTCCAACCCTGCACGAAAATCCCTCAGCAAGCGTGATTCGCTCATTGCTTCAGCACACCCACGAACTGTCTATTTATTCCCATGCCATGCCTTATGCCCTGAAGGCTGAAGTTATTGAGCTGAATCTGGGTAATGGGCGAATGGTACTGGAGGTGGAATACGCTGGCTCGGATATCGAGCGCTACCTGACCAGCGATAGCCTGAGTTTTGACCTGGAGGCGTTGAAAGGACCACATGCCGTTGAGCGCGAGACTTATAGCCTCAGCAACGTCGCCGTCAAGCTGCTCAAGGCAGACAGTACGCTGTACCGCCTGGAGTGCCAACTGCCTGAATCGGTTTTCGTTCATGAAAACCGAGGCGCCGTGCGTATTCCTTTCATTCTAGGCATGCATGCCCGTGTCAACATCGAAGTGTATCTGCATGAGCTCAACGTACCGGGCAGGCTGCGTAACCTGTCTATTGGCGGTTGCATGGTCGATATCGATCTGGCCGACAGCATTGCAATCGGCGTAGGGCAAGCAATTCCCGGCATTACGCTTTCGTTTCCAAACGGCGAGAACTTTTTTACTGAAGGCAATATCCGCCATATACGCCCTTTCGGGCACCACGGTTATGCCGCCGTCGGTATTCAGTTCACCAATGTATCAACGGCCAAAAGTGAAGCCCTGTTCCATTACGTGAATGAGTCGGAAAGAGAGGCCGCCTACCGCACCGGCACCAACGACAAAATGATGTATCACTCTCCCCTGTTTATTCCCGGTACCAAGGAGAAGAGTATCCAGCATCGAGAGGCTCAGGAGAGTGAAAAGCGCTCTCATCAATCACCCATGGAACGCGGCGTCATGGACGTGTCTCATCAGCTGCAAATAGGGCTGATGTACATGAAGACCCGCCAATTTTTTCCGGCCGAGCTCTTTTACGATTGTGTCGATACCCTGCGCTATCTTGTGGAGCAGGATCGCAAGACGTTTCTATTCGCCTTGGCGCTTTTGCGTGATGAACCAGACTGGGTAAGACACGCCGTGCAGGTAACCGGCCAACTTATCGACATGCTCGTCGCCCGCGACCCGCACTCCCCAGATGTACGTGGGGCCGCCCTGGGTGCCTTGCTGCACACCATGGGCAAGCCGCTGCTGATCAGCGAACAGTTGCCATCACTCAAGGTGAATATGAACCCGGCACAGAAGGACATTCTCAGCGGCCATGTCCATCAGCTACTCGATAAGCTGCATGAACTGGACTGGACACCCAGCCCCATCTGCCGCGATGTGATCGAGAATGCCAACGAGCGCCTGGACGGCTCTGGCTACCCGGCGGGCAAGCGAGGCGAACAGCTATCGGAGACCGTGCGGCTCGTTTCAGTCATCAAGGCGATCAACAAACTGCTCCACGCTCGCAACGGCTTACCACCCCGCGCGCCCATTGACGCTTACCGTAAAGTTCACGAAGCAGGCGCCGCCTACGACAAAACCGTTCTGGTGGAATATATCCAGATCTATGGCCTGTACCCCATTGGCAGCCTGGCCAAGTTCTCGGGTGGCTTCCTCGCCTGGGTCATGGACATCAACGGCAAGGGCATGCCGAGCCAGGTTCACGTGGTCAAGAATCTGCGCTTTCCTGACACGAACATCAGCAGTGTTATCACCCAGGGGGATTTATCGCAGATTGGTAAACTAGAAGGTATCGTCAACCCTGCAGATTACGGGGTGAAGGTGTTAAAGCACTGAGTCGTGTGACGGCTAGGGCTTGGCAGGAAGGCGATCGAACATCGCCACTACGCCCAGCGCCAGCCAGCCGGTGATAAGCAAAAGCCCGCCAATGGGGGTCACGATACCCAGGTTCCAGCCCGCCAGCGCCATAAGGTAAAGAGAGCCCGAAAAGGCCGCGATGCCCAGCGCCCAGAGTGAAAGCACCCAGCGCTGCCCGGCGATTGGGATGCTTCTCCGCCATACCAATACCGCCAGCATGGCCAGCGTATGCCAGGCCTGGTAGCGCACCCCGGTTTCTACTGCACTGACCATATCAGCGCTGGTCCGCGACGCCAGTCCATGGGCAGCGTAGGCGCCCAGCAATACCAACAACGCCCCTGAAAGCGCGACCCCGAGCCACCACAGTTTATCTATTCGCTGCACCTTGCACTCCTTGTCTACCGATTTATCAGCTTTCATTGTGCAGTTTAACGCTGCCACATACCTTGAGCGGCACGAAACCGCTACAATAGACGATGTTTGGCCCTACACGTTTTGTTGCACACAATGGGACGCGCCAGTTTATGTCTACCCCTGATGAGTTAATACAGCTTACGCTCAACGGTGACCCGCACTCTCTCGCTGCGGGGGCGACGGCGGCTGACCTGGTGGAAGAACTAGGGCTCAGTGGCCGACGCATTGCCGTTGAGATCAATGAAGAAATTGTGCCCAAAAGCCAGCTTGCCGACACCCGCCTGGCCAATGGCGACCATATAGAGGTCGTCCACGCTATTGGCGGCGGCTAAAGGAACCCATGATGACGTCACTCACTGACACACCGTTTACCATTGCCGGACGCGACTTCAGCTCTCGCCTGCTGGTCGGCACCGGCAAGTACAAGGACTTCGACGAAACCGGTGCGGCCATTGCCCAAAGCGGTGCTGAAATCGTCACCTTTGCAGTGCGCCGCACCAACCTGGGTCAGGATACCGAGGCCCCCAACCTGCTGGATGTGATTTCGCCCAAGCGTTACACCCTGCTGCCCAACACCGCTGGCTGCTATACCGCCAAAGACGCCGTACGCACCTGCCGACTGGCCCGCGAACTGCTTGACGGCCATAACCTGGTCAAGCTGGAAGTGCTGGGCGATGACACCACCCTCTACCCGAATGTGGTTGAAACCCTGCAAGCCGCGGAAACGCTGCTCGCCGACGGTTTCGACGTCATGGTCTACACCAGCGACGACCCCATTGTGGCACGCGAGCTGGAAGCCATGGGCTGCTGCGCCATCATGCCGCTGGGCTCGCTGATTGGCTCCGGCCACGGCATTCAAAACCCGCACAATGTGCGCCTGATCATTGAACAAAGCCAGGTGCCGGTGCTGGTGGATGCAGGCATTGGCACTGCTTCCGATGCCGCCATGGCCATGGAGCTGGGCTGCGACGGCGTACTGCTGAACAGCGCGATTGCCCATGCCCGCGACCCGCTGCGCATGGCCAACGCCATGAAGCTTGCCGTGCAGGCAGGCCGAGACGCCTTTTTGTCAGGCCGCATGCCGCGCCGCCAGACCGCCGACCCCTCTTCGCCTTTTGCTGGCCGGATTAACGGCTGATACAGAGACACCATGACCGATACGAAAGACACCGCGCCCGAAAACGCCGACGCCCCACTGCACCGACGGGGCATTAAAAGCTATGTGATTCGCGCCGGACGCATGACACCAGCACAAACGCGGGGTTTGGAAGACGTTTGGCCACGCCTGGGGCTGACAATCGCCGACGGTCGCCAAGATCCGGACGCCCTCTTTGGCCGCCAGGCGCCTCGCGTCGTCGAGATCGGGTTCGGCATGGGCAACTCATTGATTGAGCAGGCCGAAACCCATCCGGAAACCGACTTTATCGGCATTGAAGTGCATGCCCCCGGCGTGGGCAAACTGCTCGATGAAGCGGATAAACGCGGCCTCACCAACCTGCGCGTTTACCGCGAAGACGCCCTGGCAGTATTGGAACAGTGTCTACCGGAAGGCTCACTGACCACCGTTCAGCTGTTCTTCCCTGACCCCTGGCCAAAAAAGAAGCACCACAAGCGGCGCATCGTTCAGCCTGCGTTTGTTGAGCTGATTCGCACCCGTCTTACGCCCGGCGGCACCTTTCATCTGGCCACTGACTGGGAAGCCTATGCCGAGTGGATGGCAGACGTGATGGAAAACGCCCCTGGCTACGCCAATACGGCTGGCGCTGACACCGCTCCCTACGTGCCCCGCCCGGCCTTCCGCCCGCTGACCAAGTTTGAAGCCCGCGGCGAAAAGCTCGGCCATGGGGTGTGGGATTTGATTTACCGGCGAGAAGACTAGCTGCTTGTCTTAGCCGCTACTCAAACGCCGTCATCGCAAAGCTCTCGCACTCCACCACCTTGGCATGCCAGGCCTGAAGTGTCGGAAAGCGGTTAGGCCAATCAAAGGCCGGTAAGCGAAAGCTGATATAGCAAAGCGCCACGGCAACGGTAATCGCCCCCAGCGTTCGTTCCGCATTGCCCGCCAGCACGCTGGGGTGCGCATCAAGCGTTGCCAGCGTGCGCTCGATGGCTTTCAAGCGACGGCTGCCCAATACCGTTGTATCGACCTCATGGCCATTGTGCTTGCGGCCAATCACCACATTGAACGCCGCGTCCGTC
Organism: Halomonas sp. G11; assembly: GCF_001663515.1. Lineage (NCBI taxonomy): Bacteria > Pseudomonadati > Pseudomonadota > Gammaproteobacteria > Oceanospirillales > Halomonadaceae > Halomonas > Halomonas sp. G11. The sequence goes on along the minus strand of NZ_LYXG01000034.1, from coordinate 7,309 downwards.
AAGCCATGGCCAAGCCCGGCCAGCGCCAGGGTTTCCGCATATGTCTTGTGTGGCAACAGTGAATCCCCTTCGCCCTGGGCATCCAAATAGAGCGCTATCAAAAGCGACTCGGTCAGCACCTCGCCATCATCGGTGACCAGCGTCGGGATGCGACTGAGCGGGGTAATCTGCAAAAGTTCGCTATCCGTCGCCCAGGGGTCACACCAGCAAAGCTCGGTACGCTCGATCAACTGCTTTTCATACAGGCAAACCCGCGCCACGCGGGCATAAGGGGAAGTCGCGTTCAGGTAGAGTTGCATGGGAGTCTCCTTGGATGGGCACGTTAACCGCAGCTTGCGTGGCTAACGTGCGCAACGCAATAGGCCAATCGGTAAAAAAAAGCGGCCCGAAGGCCGCTTAGTTGAGTGCTTACAAAACCGTCTCTTTACGATTGACAGCTTGCTGAATCAGGCTTCGCGCTTACCATCCACCAAGCGGCTGACACCCTCGGGGTTGGCATCTTGCAGGGCGTCGGGAAGCAGCGCTTCCGGCAGTGCCTGGTAGCAAACAGGGCGCAGGAAGCGATGGATCGCCGCGCTGCCCACCGAGGTCGTACGGCTATCCGATGTGGCCGGGTAAGGGCCGCCGTGAACCATGGCGTGGCACACCTCGACACCGGTCGGCCAGCCGTTGGCCAGGATACGGCCCGCTTTGCGCTCCAGGGTCGGCAGCAGCGCTTTGGCCGCGTCCACATCGCCATCATCCATTTGCAGGGTAATGGTCAACTGCCCCTCGAGCTCGGCGGCCACGCGCATCATTTCAGCCTGATCGGCGCACTCCACAACCAGCGAGCTGGCACCGAATACCTCGGCCTGCAGGGCCTCATCGGTGAGGAAGTCGGCCGCAGAGGCAACGAACAAGCCCGCGCAGCACTGGTTAGCGCCTTCGCCAACCTGACCACGCGCCACTTCGCGTACCTTGGCATGCGAGGAGAGGGCGTTAACCCCCTGCTCATAGGCCTGATGAATGCCCGGAGAGAGCATGGTCTGGCTGATACTCGCTTTAACGCCGTCGCCAGCGGCGTCGATAAAGGCGTCCAGCGCCTTGCCTTTAACAGCAATCACAAGCCCTGGATTGGTACAGAACTGACCAGCCCCCATGTTGAGAGACCCTACAAAGCCTTCGGCGATCTTCTCGCCACGCGCTTCCAGGGCCTCCGGCAGCAGGAAGACGGGGTTGATGCTGCTCATCTCGGCGTAGACCGGGATCGGCTGCGGGCGCGCCTGGGCCGTGGCCATCAGCGCCGTGCCGCCACTGCGCGAGCCGGTGAAGCCAACGGCCTGGATGCGCGGGTCATTGACCAGCGCCTGGCCGATCTCTTTACCCGAACCGAACAATAGCGAGAAGACACCATCAGGCAGGTTGCACTTGGCCACGGCGCGCTGAACGGCGCGGCCCACCAGTTCGGACGTACCGGGGTGGGCGGAGTGGCCCTTGACCACCACCGGGCAGCCAGCGGCAAGCGCTGAAGCGGTATCACCACCGGCCACGGAGAACGCCAGCGGAAAGTTTGAGGCGCCGAAAACGGCGACCGGGCCAAGACCGATATGGCGCTGGCGAAGGTCAGTCCGCGGCATGGGCGAACGGTCTGGCAGGGCCGGGTCAATGCGCACGTCGAGCCACTCACCAGCGCGTACCACGGAAGCGAACAAGCGCAACTGACCGCAGGTACGGCCGCGCTCACCTTCCAGGCGTGGGCGAGGCAGACCGGTTTCGGCCATGGCACGCTCGATGAGCTCATCGCCGATGCCTTCGATTTCGGAGGCAATGGTTTCGAGGAAGGTGGCACGCGCTTCAAGGCCGGTCTCGCGGTAGCTGGCGAAGGCGGTTTCGGCGAGTTCGCAGGCACGCTCAACTTCTGCCTTGCTACCTCCCACGTAGGTCGGCTCCATCGTCTCGCCGGTAGCGGGGTTAACCGCATGAATGTCGGCTTGATTGCCACTAACGGCTTGCTGACCGATCAGCATTTCACCACGGATCGTCATAGATTCCTCCTTAGCTTAGTTTATCGGGCGCTTTGGATGCCCGATGGTGCTACGTTTGGTCGCGATACTGGGCATACATGTTCTTGGCGCGATCAAGGTGCCGAAACATCATTTCGCGGGCTTTTTGTGCGTCACGCGACAGAATCGCCTCGATGATCTCGTCATGCTCGGCCTGAACACGCTCCAGGTAACGATCGGATGATTTAGGGTCGATTTCGATACTGAGCAGCTTGGCACGGGGAATGACACTCTTGCTCCACTGCTCGTAAAAAGATGCAAAGAAGGGGTTCTTGGTCGCCTTTGCAATCGCAAAGTGAAAAAGGTAATCCTCTTGCCGCGCCAGCCGCTTCTCGGCATGGGCTTTGATAAAGGCGTTATGCTGGGCCCTCAGCTGCTCTCGGTCGGCGTCGTCATGGCGCAGCGCCGCCAGTTCGGCCGCGGCAGGCTCCAGGGTTAACCTCAGTTCGAGCAGGTGCAGAATATCGGCCACGGTCGTCGGGTTGATATGCTGCGCGGGTCTTGGCTCCTCTGCCTTGGCCCGCAGCACTGTGGTGCCCACTCCCCGGCGCGTCTCTACCAGCCCCAGGGACTTCAGGTGGGTAATGGCCTCTCGCACCACAGTGCGGCTGACACCGAAGGAGTCGCACAAGCTGTTTTCGGTGGGCAGCTTATTGCCCACTGCCACCTTGCCCTGCACGATCAAGGCCTCCAATTGTTCGGCGACATATTGGGAGAGGCTACCCTGCTTCGCGACCTTGCTTACGTTAAGGGGAGGTTGAACCGATGTCATTTCGCTTTCCTTGACCATAAACACCTTCGCCTAAAGTATGATGATATACATCATATCAGAGCAGAGTGGCTCTTACCTCACAAGCGCAGGACGCTTGGGGTCAAACTCCCATCCTGGAATCAAGAACTGCATGGCCATGGCGTCATTGCGCTGAGTCACGTCGAGACTCTTGTAAAGCGCATGTGCCTCTTTCAGCTTCTCTTCATCCAGCTCGACGCCGAGGCCTGGCGTTTTTGGTACGGTCAGCTTGCCATCACGGATCTGGAACGGCTCTTTGGTGATGCGTTGGCCATCCTGCCAGATCCAGTGGGTATCGATGGCGGTAATCTCGCCAGGGCAGGCGGCCGCTACGTGGGTCATCATCGCCAGGGAAATGTCGAAGTGGTTGTTGCTATGCGAGCCCCAGGTCATGCCCCACTCGTTGCACAGCTCGCCGACCATCACAGCGCCCTGCATGGTCCAGAAATGGCAGTCCGCCAGCGGAATGTCGACGGAATTAAGCTGCACGGCATACTGTAATTGCTTGAAGTCGGTCGCGATCATGTTGGTTGCTGTAGGCAGACCGGTGCGCTTTTTGAACTCGGCCATGGTCTCGCGACCGGAGTAACCCTCTTCCTGACCGCAGGGGTCTTCCGCATAGCTTAGCAGGTGCTTGATCGGATCGAGCACGCGTACCGCTTCGTCGAGCTTCCAGGCGCCGTTGGGGTCGAGGGTCAAACGCGCTTCCGGGAAAGCTTCGTGGAGCGCTCGAATGCAGTCGGCCTCTTCCTCGCCGCGCAGTACGCCGCCCTTGAGCTTGAAGTCCTTGAAGCCGTAGCGATCATAGGCGGCCTTTGCCAGGTTAGCGATGGCGTCTGGCGTGAGCGCCTCTTTGTAGCGCACCTCGTCCCAGGCATCCTTGGGATTCTCGGCCTTGGGGTACGGCAGGTCCGTCTTTGCAGGGTCACCCAGCAGAAAGAGATACCCAAGCGCTTCGACTTCATCGCGCTGGCGCCCGTACTGCCCCAGCAAATCTGCCACCGGCATACCCAGCGCCTGACCGAACAGGTCGAACAATGCCGATTCAATAGCGGTAATAACGTGAACCGCAACGCGTAGATCGAAGGTCTGACGGCCACGCTCTTCACGCCCATTTTGGGCCAGGATATGGCGCGCCTGGTTCAGTGTCTGCTTGACGTTGTTGACTTGCGAGCCTTCAACAAGGGAGCGGCACTGCTCCAACCCCTTGATGATACCGTCGCTGGACGGGATTTCCCCGACCCCTTTATTGCCAGCGTCATCTTCTAGAATCAGCACGCAGCGGATGAACCAGGGGGCATGGCCGCCGCTCAGGTTGAGCAAAAAACCATCGTAGCCAGCCACCGGCACAACACGCATCGTCTTGATAGAAGGAAACATGCACTTTTACCTCTTAAAGCATTGATACTGCGAAATAACGGCCTACTGAGATCCGGTCATTAAGGCTGGTTTAAAAAGGACTAGGTCGTTATGAATGCCTAACCAGTCATTAGCTCAGTCAGCTCTTGATAGAGTTCAGCCGGAATTTCGACGCCTTCAAGCTGGCTGCGACGCCTTGCTTCGTGACGACGCTGTGACGGTAGGCGAGCTCCCTGATCGATAATCCCTTCGAACAGTACCTCGGCCTGGGCCAGGCGCGCCTCTGCCTCAGGACCAAGCAGACGAGCAGGATCTATCGCCAATATAAACTCACCGTGTTGCGGCCCCCCTTCTCGGCTGCCATCCGCTGGGCGTGTTTGGTGCCCTAACTGATCGCCAATCAACGGCCCGGCAAGTAACTCGATCATGATCGATAACGCAGAGCCTTTATGGCCGCCAAACGGCAGCAATGCCCCGGCGAGCGCGTCCGTTGGGTCGGTGGTTGGCTGACCTTTATTATCCAGCGCCCAACCCGCAGGAAGTGATTTTCCGGCTCGGCGATGAAGCTCGATTTCACCCCTGGCAGCCACGCTGGTAGCAAAATCGAACGTAAAGGGCGGGCCCTCGGGCCGTGGCCATGAGAAGGCAACCGGGTTCGTCCCCAACAACGGTGAATCCCCACCTGCAGGCGCAACGTAGGCGTGGCTCGGTGTCATCGCCAAGCTCACCAAGCCTTGCTCAGCCAATGCTTCCACCTCTGGCCACAGCGCCGAAAAATGAAACGCATTATTGATAGCCAGTATCGCCACACCGCTTGCACGCGCTTTTTCTACTAAGAGCCGACGCCCGTGTTCGAACGCCAACAGTGAAGACCCTCTTTTAGCATCAACCCGGACCACGCTAGGTGCCTGATCAATGATTTCGGGAACAACGTGTGGTTCAACACCTCCCTGTTTTAAGGTGCGCACGCAATCGAGGAGCCGATATAAGCCATGTGAGTGGCACTCGTCACGTTGAGCAGCCACCACGCTGCGCGCAATCGCCTGAGCGTGAGCAGCTGCAAACCCATGACGCTCGAGAAGATTGACGCTCAAGGTCCAGGCCTCCTCAAGCGAGAGCTTCGCCGTTTTTTGCATATCCATTCCTAGCCTAGTTGCCCGTCATTTTTAGGCATCATCAGGGTGACCAGCGGCGACGAACTTGCCACCCTGATACACAACCGCCGGATCATCCGGATCCTGAGCAGGCTGTTGGTTGATTTTACCGCGCCATGGTTCGGAACTGTCCTTCGGCACCCAACCCAGAAAAGACACCTTGCTGTTATCCCACCATGATTCATGGTTGGCGGATGCACCATAGATGATGGTGTTACCTAGCTTGGGCGCGACAAAGGCGCGTTCAAGTAGGCTCATAAAGTCTTCGACACTCATCCAGGTAGTCATCATTCGCGCGTCGGCAGGCTCAGGGAAACATGAGCCAATGCGTACACTCAGGGTTTCAATATTGAACTTGTGGAAATACAGGCTGGCCAGGTCTTCGCCAAAGCACTTAGAGACACCGTATAGAGAATCAGGGCGGTGCGCAGCGTCGGTATCAAGTCGTGTGGTGCGTGGATAAAAGCCGATGGCATGGTTAGAGCTGGCAAATACAATACGTGGCTTGCCCTGCTTTCTTGCCGCCTCATAAAGATGGTAAGTGCCCATGATGTTGGCGTTGAGAATGGCCTCCCAAGGGCTTTCTACCGACATGCCGCCTAAATGAATAATACCATCACAGCCGTCTACCAATGCGTTAACTGCCTGCGGGTCAGATAAATCGGCCTGCACGACTTCTTCGTGCGCATCGGCAGCACCCAAATCTGCAATATCTGAAAGCCTTACCCGTTTGGCTAGTGTTGCCAGATGAGGGCGCAAGCTACTGCCTAAACCACCCGCGGCGCCGGTCACTAAAAGACGTTCGAGCATGTTGTTCTCCTTGAATGAAATAATAAATCACAGCATAAAACTGCGATAAATCCTCTAAAATCCATAAAGGTAGGCCGGGTTTTCGGCCAATATCTTTTGCCGGACAGGCTCGCTTGCCCAGGGCAAAAGAACATCGAGCTGCTCGGCATCGTCGGGATACTGCTCGCGGGGTACCCCTACATGCGGCCAGTTGCTACCCCAGATGATGCGCTCAGGTGCATGGGCGATAACCCGCTTGGCAATCGCCCCGATATCCTCATAATGGGGGCCTCCGGTGACACTCGCCTCATAGCCTGCACAAATCTTGAACCACGCATTGCCACGGTCCAGAAGACGCAGGATCTCATCGACACGGCGGTCGTCAGCAGGCACCGGTGGCATGAACTTGCCAATATGGTCGATGATGTAATCGCTTTCGATCTGACGCAGGCCATCCAGGTAATCGTCAAGGTGAACGCCATTGAATTGCACCATTAAGTGCCACCCGAACGGGCGAATAAGGCGCTCCACCGCGTGCATCTTCTCGGTTGTTACCGCCCCACCGGGCAAGTTCATAATGCGCGCACCACGAACCCCCGCTGCATGCCACTCCTCAAGCTTATGTACGGGTGTATCAGGGCTTACCACGGCAACGCCTCGTGCCACATTTGCTCCAAGGGTTTTCAAGCTTTCAAGCAAAGCGCCATTATCAAACTGGTAAGCATTCGGCTGTGTCACCACAACGCGCTCAAGGCCCAACCGCTTTTGTACGCGCCGATAGTGCTCTACGGTGGCAAGCTCTGGTATTTGAGGACCGCCGGGCTGTGCCTCATAACCCGGGAGATAAAGATGGATATGGCAGTCGGTTGCCCCCGGCGGCGTCGCTAACGCTGGCTGAGGGCCGTCGAGGGGGCGTGTATTATCTGGAATGAGGGCCAACTTACACCTCCTTCATGGCATAGGTTTCAAGTGCCTGACGATCAATCTCGATGCCCAACCCTGGGCCGTCGGGTATTTTCACAATGCCTTGGTGGTGTTCAATCGGGGTTTTCACCACGGCTTGCCGGAAAGGGTTTTCCGTACGGTCAAATTCGAGAATGGGTGGGCGTGGCTCTCGCCGCGGCGGGTTCGGTAATAATGCCGCCATAAATTGCAGGCTGGCGGCAATACAAACC
>NZ_LYXG01000033.1:0-1659 GCF_001663515.1 Halomonas sp. G11 | reverse complement strand
CACCTCCGACCAGATCATCGCCAATGCCTCTTCCATCTCGCCCTCAGGGGCCTCATGGCGATCGTCGCGGCTGATCGTTGGCTGCGGTAGCGATCCGCGATCCACCTTGCCGTTCGGCAGGCGGGGCAATCGCTCCAGCACCATCACCTGCGACGGGATCATATAGTCCGGCAGGGAGCGACTGAGGTGTGCTTTCACATCCGATTCGCTGGCTCGTGACCCCGTGACATACCCCACTAACTGCTGGCCCGACTCCGTGTCGCAGACTTGGGCTATCGCTTCCTCTACCTCTTCACTGCTCTGAAGGGCCGCTTCCACTTCACCAAGCTCGATACGGAAACCACGCAGTTTGATCTGCTGATCCAGGCGCCCAAGATATTCCAGGTGTCCGTCCCCGTTCAGCCGCACCCTGTCACCCGTTCGATACAGCCGTTCACCGTCCGCGAACGGATGCGGGACGAAGCGTTCGGCCGTGGTGCCGGGGCGATCCAGATAACCACGTGCCAAGCAGCCGCCCAGGTAAAGTTCCCCGGTCATGCCGGGTGGCACCCGGTTGAGGTTGCCATCCAGCACATATCCCTGGCGGTCTCCCACTAAGTCACCGATCGGCGCATAGGCACTGGTGAAGTCAGCTTCCTCCGCTGCGGCTCGCCATAGCGTCGGCGTCACGACCGTCTCGGTAGGCCCGTAGCCGTTGATCACCCAGTCCGGCTGCAAGGCATCGATGGCATGCCGCAACATGCCTCGATCGAAGGCTTCGCCGGCGAAGCAGTAGGTCTTCACCCCCGGCGGGCGCCCCTGGTGTTCGGACCACTCGGCCAGTTGCCGTAGATAACTCGGCGGGAACGCCGCCACCGTGATGCCTTCATCGAGCAGGCAGTCATAGGTCTGCTGGACACTCCAGAGCGATTGATCACGCAGCACCACGCGGGCCCCTCGGCTGAGTGGTGACAACCACCGCTCGTGGGCCCCATCGAAGCTGATCGACAGGAAGTGCAGTTCCCGGTCATCCGCGGTCAGTTCATAGCGGTCGGCGATGCTCTGGCAATGCATGGCCAGGGCGCCATGGGCAACGGCCACCCCTTTGGGAGTGCCCGTGGAACCCGAGGTGTAGATCAGGTAGGCCAGTTGCTGGGGGTGAATCGTCAGTGGAGGCGGCGTTGCCGACTCCGCTGTGAGATCCTGCCGATCCAGGTCGATCGCTACAACGCCCTCGACAAGCGGCAGGTGATCCAGCACCTCGCCGTGACTGAGCAACAGTCGGATACCGGCATCTTCCTGCATATAGCGCAGCCGCTCGGCCGGGTAATCGGGATCCAGAGGCACATAGGCACCACCCGCCTTGAGCACCCCGTAAAGGGCCACCAGCAGATCGACGCCTCGCGCCAAGCCCACACCCACCCGCACATCCGGGCCGACGCCGCGACGGCGCAGCCAATGAGCCAGGCGGTTGGCGCGGGCTTCGAACTCGGCAAAGCTTAGACGCTCAGCCCCACAAACGACCGCCGTGGCCTCGGGAGTCGTCGTTACCCAGCGCTCGATTTGGCGAGGGAGAGGCTCGACATCGGAATAGCGACGGGCCGTCACCTCCCAGTTCTTGAGCTGACGCCGTTCGTCATCGGCCAACAGCACGACATCGTCCAGCGCCTGCTCCGGCGA
>NZ_LYXG01000032.1:0-3002 GCF_001663515.1 Halomonas sp. G11 | reverse complement strand
ACGTTCCTACGTAATTGTTTTGTGATACGTCTCAAGCGTATCCGGCAATCGTTATCATTGCGAACCCCAGACTCCTTCGGGTTATAGGGTCAAGCAATGAAGCGCACACGGTGGATGCCTAGGCAGCCAGAGGCGATGAAAGACGTGGAAGCCTGCGATAAGGCTCGGCGAGGTGGCAAACAACCTGTGACCCGGGCATTTCTGAATGGGGAAACCCACTCATCATCAGATGAGTATCCCCCACTGAATATATAGGTGGGGGAGGCGAACCAGGGGAACTGAAACATCTAAGTACCCTGAGGAAAAGAAATCAACCGAGATTCCCCCAGTAGCGGCGAGCGAACGGGGAGTAGCCCTTAAGCAGGTGACTGACTAGACGAACACGCTGGGAAGCGTGGCCGTAGCGGGTGATAGCCCCGTAGTCGAAAGTCTGATCCTGTGAAATCGAGTAGGTCGGGGCACGAGAAACCTTGACTGAAGACGGGGGGACCATCCTCCAAGGCTAAATACTCCTGGCTGACCGATAGTGAACCAGTACCGTGAGGGAAAGGCGAAAAGAACCCCGGAGAGGGGAGTGAAATAGATCCTGAAACCGTGTGCGTACAAGCAGTAGGAGCCCACTTGTTGGGTGACTGCGTACCTTTTGTATAATGGGTCAGCGACTTATATTCAGTGGCGAGGTTAACCGTATAGGGGAGCCGTAGGGAAACCGAGTCTTAACTGGGCGACACAGTCGCTGGATATAGACCCGAAACCGAGCGATCTATCCATGAGCAGGTTGAAGATTGAGTAACATCAATTGGAGGACCGAACCAGGATCTGTTGAAAAAGATTTGGATGACTTGTGGATCGGAGTGAAAGGCTAATCAAGCTCGGAGATAGCTGGTTCTCCTCGAAAGCTATTTAGGTAGCGCCTCACGTATCACCGCCGGGGGTAGAGCACTGTTTCGGCTAGGGGGTCATCCCGACTTACCAACCCGAGGCAAACTCCGAATACCGGTGAGTGCGAGCGTGGGAGACACACAGCGGGTGCTAACGTCCGTTGTGAAAAGGGAAACAACCCAGACCGTCAGCTAAGGTCCCGAAATCCTGGTTAAGTGGGAAACGATGTGGGAAGGCTCAGACAGCTAGGAGGTTGGCTTAGAAGCAGCCATCCTTTAAAGAAAGCGTAATAGCTCACTAGTCGAGTCGGCCTGCGCGGAAGATGTAACGGGGCTAAACCAGGTACCGAAGCTACGGGTTCACACTTAGGTGTGAGCGGTAGAGGAGCGTNGTGTACGCCGATGAAGGTGAATTGAGAAGTTCGCTGGAGGTATCACGAGTGCGAATGCTGACATGAGTAACGATAAAGGGAGTGAAAAACTCCCTCGCCGGAAGACCAAGGGTTTCTGTTCGACGCTAATCGGAGCAGAGTGAGTCGGCCCCTAAGGCGAGGCCGAAAGGCGTAGTCGATGGGAAACGGGTCAATATTCCCGTACCGGACATGGTTGCGATGGGGGGACGAAGAAGGCTAGGTGAGCCAGGCGTTGGTAGCCCTGGTGAAAGTGAGTAGGCTGAGATCTCAGGCAAATCCGGGATCTCAAGGCCGAGACACGAAACGAACTGACCACGGTCAGGAAGTCATCGATGCCACGCTTCCAGGAAAAGCCTCTAAGCTTCAGATCATGTGCGACCGTACCCCAAACCGACACAGGTGGTCAGGGTGAGAATCCCAAGGCGCTTGAGAGAACTCGGGTGAAGGAACTAGGCAAAATGGTGCCGTAACTTCGGGAGAAGGCACGCCGGCGTATTGTGAGAGCCCTTGCGGCTTCAGCGAGAACCGGTCGAAGATACCAGGTGGCTGCAACTGTTTAGTAAAAACACAGCACTCTGCTAACGCGTAAGCGGACGTATAGGGTGTGACGCCTGCCCGGTGCCGGAAGGTTAAGTGATGGTGTTAGGCTCCGGCCGAAGCTCTTGATCGAAGCCCCGGTAAACGGCGGCCGTAACTATAACGGTCCTAAGGTAGCGAAATTCCTTGTCGGGTAAGTTCCGACCTGCACGAATGGCGTAATGATGGCCACGCTGTCTCCACCCGAGACTCAGTGAAATTGAAATCGCCGTGAAGATGCGGTGTACCCGCGGCTAGACGGAAAGACCCCGTGAACCTTTACTATAGCTTCACACTGGACGCTGATGTTGCCTGTGTAGGATAGCTGGGAGGCTTAGAAACCCGGACGCCAGTTCGGGTGGAGCCAACCTTGAAATACCAGCCTGGCATCATTGGCGTTCTCACTCAGGTCCGTTATCCGGATCGAGGACAGTGTGTGGTGGGTAGTTTGACTGGGGCGGTCTCCTCCCAAAGCGTAACGGAGGAGCACGAAGGTACCCTCAGCACGGTCGGACATCGTGCAATGAGTGCAAGAGCATAAGGGTGCTTGACTGCGAGACAGACACGTCGAGCAGGTGCGAAAGCAGGTTCTAGTGATCCGGTGGTTCTGTATGGAAGGGCCATCGCTCAACGGATAAAAGGTACTCCGGGGATAACAGGCTGATACCGCCCAAGAGTTCACATCGACGGCGGTGTTTGGCACCTCGATGTCGGCTCATCACATCCTGGGGCTGAAGTCGGTCCCAAGGGTATGGCTGTTCGCCATTTAAAGTGGTACGCGAGCTGGGTTTAGAACGTCGTGAGACAGTTCGGTCCCTATCTGCCGTGGGCGTTGGATGTTTGAGAAGGGCTGCTCCTAGTACGAGAGGACCGGAGTGGACGCACCTCTGGTGTTCCGGTTGTCACGCCAGTGGCATTGCCGGGTAGCTATGTGCGGACGGGATAACCGCTGAAAGCATCTAAGCGGGAAGCCCCCTTCAAGATGAGACATCCCTGAGGCCTAGAGCCTCCTGAAGGGCCCAGCGAGACCAGCTGGTTGATAGGCACGGTGTGGACGCGCTGCAAGGCGTTGAGCTAACGTGTACTAATGGCCCGTGAGGCTTGACCCTATAACACCCAAGGGGTCTGGTCG
>NZ_LYXG01000031.1:0-1794 GCF_001663515.1 Halomonas sp. G11 | reverse complement strand
GCCATGAGGCCCCTGAGGGCGAGATGGAAGAGGCATTGGCGATGATCTGGTCGGAGGTGTTGGGTGTCGAGAGAGTGGGACGTTTCGACAACTTCTTCGAGTTGGGCGGCCATTCATTGCTCGCCGTTCAATTGGTATCTCGTATCCAGGAAAGTAGATATGCCGATGTCACAGTGCTGGATATTTTCCGGTATCCGACTCTGGTGGCTATGGCAGAACAGGTGTCCACGAAGAGCAGGCACGACACCATTGATCAGTCCCTTGAAAATATTGATGCTTTCATGGATAGCTTGGATGAAATGTCATGATGGAATTAGATGCTTATCGCATTGCAGAGCGCTTCTCACGATTATCTGCCGACCAACGAAGATCTGTTTACCAGAAAGTCCGCTCTCAAGGGCTGGGTATGGGACAATTTCCTATTCCAAGACGCCATGAAAAGAAGGCAGCTGTATATCCCGCTTCCTACGCTCAAGGCCGTCAGTGGTTCTTGTGGCAACTGGAGCCAGAGAGTACGGCCTACCATATCACGGGGGCTTTGAGGCTAACGGGTGGGCTCGATCTGGACGCTTTGCGCAGTAGCTTCGAATCCTTGGTGAAACGCCATGAGTCGCTGCGTACAGTGTTCCAGGCCAACGACGAGGGGCTGGCTTACCAGGTTATCCTGAATGATAGTAAGCTTGATTTCAGCTATAACGACGTCCGCCATGTAAAGAGTGAAAGCCGTCAGTCTCATGCCCATGCCGTGTTGCAGGAGGCGAGTGAGACTCCCTTCGATCTCACTAAGGGTCCCTTGCTGCGCGTCAGAGTGGTGCGGCTCGCCGAGGGCGAACACCTTATGCTGGTGGTGATGCACCATGTCATCTCGGATGGTTGGTCGATACAGCTCATACTTGATGAATTCGTCACTTATTACCGAGCGCATGTCCAGGGTCGGGCGGCCAAACTGTCTGAGTTGCCCATCCAGTATGCCGACTATGCCGTGTGGCAACGTCATTGGCTGGAAGCCGGTGAGCGTGAGCGTCAACTCGACTACTGGCGCAACCAACTGAGTGATGAGCATCCCGTTCTACAGCTTCCCACGGATCATCCACGTAAGGTTGAAGGAAAGTATCGCGCAGCGCGCCATGAAGTCGTGTTGCCAACTGCACTGGAGCGGGACCTGCGTCAATGTGCTCAGCAGCAGGGTGCTACTTTTTTCATGGTTCTGATGGCTGGGTTTCAGGCTCTGTTGTACCGCCACACTAGTCAGCAAGACATCCGCGTCGGCATACCAGTCGCCAACCGCAATCGTACCGAAACAGAGAAGATTGTCGGTTTCTTCGTCAATACCCAGGTGATTCGTGGTCTGGTACACGGTCGATTGCCGTTAGTGAACCTGTTAGGGCAGACCATAAGCAGTGTGTCGGAGGCTCAGGAACATCAAGACCTTCCCTTCGAACAGTTAGTCGATGCATTACAGCCTGAACGAAGCCTGAGTCACAGCCCGCTATTCCAGGTGATGTTCAATCATCAGCACCAGGGCGCCGATATCTCGCAGCAACTGCCGGACTTGACACTGGAGGGGTACCCCTTCGGCGAGCGTACGGCGCAGTTCGAGTTGGTGCTGAGTGCCACGGAGCGGTCGACGGGTGGTACCCGGTTGTGCTTCACCTATGCGGCGGAGCTCTTTGAAGCGGCCACCATCGAGCGGCTGGCGAGTCGCTACGTGAAATTGCTGGAAGCCCTGGTCGCCTCGCCGGAGCAGGCGCTGGACGATGTCGTGCTGTTGGCCGATGACGAACGGCGTCAGCT
>NZ_LYXG01000030.1:0-2542 GCF_001663515.1 Halomonas sp. G11 | reverse complement strand
ATATCCACTACCTGCCAGAAGGCGACGGCTTCGCCATCCAGCGTGGCAGGCAGCTCGGCACCCGCCAGCACGATTTGCGTGGCGCGGTGAAAGCGCAGCGTCGGGCCGGTGAGGGTGATTTCCAGCCCGGCGGCATCGCTGGGGTTGTCGAGCAGGCGATTGCCCAGGCGAAACGACCAGTCGTCAAACGGCCCCGAGGGCGGTACGCCAACGTCCCAGTGGCCCTGGCGGCCGGGGTAATCCTGAATCGTTGTCATGGTGCCTGGGGCCAGCACTTCCATGGCGGGCGGCGCCCAATCCAGGGCTGTCAGCCAGTGGGTATCCAGGTCGGCACCCTGAAAACGATTGGCGCGCAGCACATGGGCAAGCCAGGTGCGGTTGGTGGTAATGCCATAAACGCTGGCGTTATCCAGCGAGTCCGCCAACTGCTCGATAGCAGTGCCACGATCTTCGGCGTGAACAATCACCTTGGCCAGCATGGGGTCGAAAAGGGCAGAGATTTCCAGCCCGGCTTCTATGGCATGGTCGATGCGCAGGCCATCGCCTTGAGGGAAATCGACCTCCGTTAGCAAGCCTGCGCTGGGGCGAAAATCGTGCGCAGGGTCTTCGGCGTACAAGCGCGCCTGCACGGCATGGCCGCTGGGGACGAGATCTTTGGTGAGTGCCTCAAGATCAGGCAGTTTGCCTGCGCCGAGTTTTACCATCCACTCGACGATATCAATACCGTACACCATCTCGGTGACGCCATGCTCCACCTGAAGCCGGGTGTTCACTTCAAGGAAATAGAACGCCTCGCGCTGGGTATCGTAAATAAACTCGACGGTACCAGCGCTGCGGTAGTTGACCGCTCTGCCCAGTTGAACGGCGGTTTCGTGGAGTGCCTGGCGAACGTGTTCCGCCAGGTTAGGCGCCGGGCACTCCTCAAGCACTTTTTGGTGGCGGCGCTGGGTGGAGCAATCCCGTTCGCCCAGGGCCACGACATTGCCGTGGCCGTCGCCAAACAGCTGCACCTCAATATGGCGGGCGCGGTCAATGTAGGCTTCCAGAAACACGCCGCCATCGCCAAAGTTGCGCTCACCCAGGCCCTTGACCGAGTCAAAGGCGCGCTCGAGCTCGGCGGAGGTTTGGCACACTTGCATGCCGATCCCACCGCCACCGGCGGTGGACTTGAGCATCACCGGGTAGCCGACCTGCTCGGCGCTTTTGAGTGCTTCGTCAACGTTTTCAAGGAGCGCTGAGCCCGGCACCAGCGGCACACCGGCTTGCTCGGCCAGGCTGCGGGCTTCATGTTTTAAACCAAAGCGTTTTATCTGCTCGGTGGTGGGGCCCAAGAACACCAGCCCTGCAGCGTCGCAGGCGTCGATAAAGCGGGTGTTTTCCGACAGGAAACCGTAGCCAGGGTGTACTGCTTGCGCACCGCTTTGCTTGGCAATGGCGATGAGTTTGTCGATATCAAGGTAGGTCTCGCTGGCGCTGCCCTCGCCGAGCGAATAAGCCTCATCAGCCTGGTGGACGTAGGGCGCGTCACGGTCGGCGTCGGCGTAAACCACCACGCTGCCCACCTCCATTATTTTTAGGGTACGTAAAATGCGCGCGGCAATGGCGCCGCGATTGGCAATCAAAACTTTGCTGAACGTTTTATTGATAGACATGGCACTGCCTGCAAACAAGGGCGGGTCGTCCCGCTGGATAGTCAGTCGCTTGAGGTCGTCCCCAGGCCTTAAGTCTCTATGTCAACTGTCCCAAACCAACAGCTCGATGGGCGTGGGGTTGTAGCCGTTGCAGGGGTTGTTGAGCTGGGGGCAGTTGGAGACCAGCACGATCACATCCATCTCGGCGACCATCTCCACGTATTTGCCGGGTGCGGAAATGCCGTCTTCAAAGGTCAGCCCACCGTCGGCGGTGACCGGCACGTTCATGAAGAAATTGATGTTGTGAGTGATATCCCGCTTGGTCAGGCCGAACTCTGGATGATTGGCGATGGCCTGCATCCAGTTGTCGCGGCAGGAGTGCATATGGCGCTTTTCCAGGTCGTAGCGCACGGTATTGCTTTCGCTGGCGCAGGCGCCGCCCAGGGTGTCGTGACGGCCGCAGGTGTCAGCGCTGATGGTCAGCATGGCGCGTCCTTCGCTGGACATCAGCGTAGTGCCTGCGGTGAGGTAGACAGCGCCCTGTTCGCGCACCGTGTCCATGGCGCTGTAGCGCTCGCTGGTATCGTCGGCGCTGAAGAACAGGGTGTCGGCGGCCTGATTGCCCTCTAAGTCGAGAATACGCAGGGTTTGGCCGCGCTTTACGGTGCCGATGTAATGATCGCCCGCGTTAACCGTGGTGCGGCTCAGGGCATTTTCGGGGCGTAGGGTGCTTTCGATGATCATGGTATTCGTTCCCCCTTACAGGCCGAGGTGGTAAAGACGGTTATTGGCGAAGCCGCGGGCGTTTTCGGGACGCGAGCGGTAGCAGGGGTCGTCTTCCGTGGGCGGCTCGGCGGTGCCGAGGGCAATATCGACGCCGCGGCGGGGGTAGTCTGGGCTGGGATCGAGGG
>NZ_LYXG01000029.1:0-5677 GCF_001663515.1 Halomonas sp. G11 | reverse complement strand
GGAGGTCTTCGGCGTGACGCCCCTGGCCCCGCTGACCAACCGCTTGCTGGCAACGTTGGCCATCGTCACCGTGGTCCTCGTGATCTGGGGCGTTCGGCTTGCACGGCGGTTACGCTCATTGAATGATGAGCGTGAGCAGGAAGAGGCTCGCCAGCAAGACCCGGTGATGCTCCAGGTGGAGCGTCAGGAAACGGCACTCAACAACGTTCTGAGTGAAATTACCGCCAACCTGGGTGGGGGCGACAGTAGCCGATACCGCTTGCCCTGGTACCTGGTCATGGGGGTGGAAAACGCCGGTAAAACCAGCCTTATTAACCGCTCTGGCCAGAACTTCGCGTTGACCCATGTGATGAAAGCCTCTGGTCAAAGCACCAAACAAGGGCATCTTGGCTTTGACTGGTGGATCGGTGACCAAGCCGTACTGATCGATCCTGACGGTGAGTTGCTCACCCAGGGCGCGATGGAAGGCGGCGAGCCCCAAGCGCTTCAGAGTCGGTTGTGGGACCACTTTGTGGAGTGGTTGGAACGCAATCGTGCCCAGCGGCCACTTGATGGTGTTGTCCTGGTGCTCGACCTCGCTCGTTTAAGCCATGCCCAGGTCGCCGTGCGCAAGGCCTATGCGGCACTGTTGCGCACCCGGTTGCGTGAACTTATGGAGCGTCACGGCACGCGACTGCCGGTGTATGTCACCTTCAGCAAAATGGATTTGCTGCATGGTTTTGACGACTTCTTCCGGCATTACTCCCGCGCAGCACGCAAAGCTCCGCTGGGCTTTACGTTTACCCCTGCCTCCATGGAAACCCAAGGGAAGTGGGAAGCCGAATTTGAAGCCGAGTACGACGAAATGCTGGCGCGTCTGAACAAGCAACTTCCCGCCATGCTGTCGGAATGCCGAGACCGGGAAGAGCGCGAGTCCGTATTTCGTTTTGTGCGTCAACTCGCCGGGCTGCGCGATGTGCTGCTGGGCTTTTTGACCGAGTCGCTTTCCAGCGATCGTTTCTCAACGGCCGCCATGGTGCGCGGTACCTACTTCACTTCGGTCTATCAGCAGGGGGTGCCCGAAGACCCCTTCGTGGGTGCCGCTGCTCGCCGCTATGGCATGGATGAAAGCGTTCAGCCTGCACACCGGGCGACGCGCAGCGCTCTCTATTTTACCGAGGAGCTGTTCGAAAATATCATTTATCCCGAAGCGGGGCTGGCGGGCGACAATGCCCGTGTGACCCGGCGGCGGCGCCGCACGCGCAATATCAGCCTGGCGGCCTGCCTGATCATGGGCGTCGTCCTGGTAGGTGGCTGGACGCATTTTTATCAGAAAAACAGCGTCTCCTTATCTGCCGTGGAAGCCCGTGCCGAAACCTTTCTGGCCACTGATCCTGACGCTTTTAGAAGTGACGACCCTACCGGTTATGAGCTGCTGGAGCCGCTTGATCGTTTACGCAGCGCGCTGGAAACCTTCGATGAATACCGCACGCACACCCCGTATCTGGCAGATATGGGGCTATATCAGGGGCATGTCATCGGTGCTCAGGTAGAGCGTGCCTACGTGGCAATGCTTGAGCATCAATTTCTGCCCGCCTTGATGATCGGCATCATGGATGACATGAACCGCGCCGAGGCGGGCAGCAATGAAAAACTCGCCCTGCTGCGTGTGCTACGCATGATGTCCGACGCCAGTGGTCGTCAGCCGGACCGGGTGATGCGCTTCATGGCGCGCCGCTGGCAAGGGGACTTCCCCCAGCAGGGTGCGATCCAGGAGCGCCTCCTTGATCACCTTGACTTCGCCATGGCCCATACCGATCTGGAAGGGCATATCGCGGATGGCAGCCAGCGAGCCAAGCAGGCGATGGAGCCACTCAGGGGCAGCCTGGTCGCCGCCCAGGAGGAACTGTCACGCCAGCCGATCGATGAGCGCGTATATGAGGCATTGAAAACAGCGGGAAGTCGTGAAGGTGACCCCTTGGATCTACGGCGGCGTGTGGGCACGCTGTTTGATACCGTTTTCATGGCTCGCAACGACAACCCGGAACATGTGACGCTACCGTATTTGCTCACGCGTGAGGGTTTTGAGAACTACTTTTTACAAGAGTTGGAGCATGCGACTGAGTTAGCGCTCATCGATGCGTGGACGCTTGGTCAGCGCGACGACATCAACTTCAGCGACGCTGATAAACAGCAGTTGAAAACCGCCCTGCGTGAGCACTATGTCAGTGACTACCATGTCGGTTGGCGCGATGCCCTGCGCGATACCCAACTGGTTCCCCTGCCGGATATTCATCAAGCCATTGTGGTGGCCGACGCCCTGGTGGGTGCCAAACGTCCACTGGATCGTTTGCTATCGGCAGTTGAGCACAACACAAGCCTTTATCCAGAGCTTCCAGAAGGCGATGAAAAAGCGCGTGAGGCATTAAGGCACTCCCCGCGCTATGAACTCGCTGCCCAGATTGAACAGCCTTTCACACCCATCAATCAACTCAGCGAAGCCCGCGATGATAATCCGTCTTCACTAGAGGAAATCAAGGCGGCGGTCACTGAGCTACGCGACTATCTGCTGGATATTGAAGAATCCGGTGACGCCGGTCGTGCTGCCTTTGTGAACGTGCGTGATCGTCTATCGCTGCGGGGTGACGACCCCATCAATAACCTGGAAAAAATAGCCGAAAACACGCCTCAGCCGGTGGGTGGCATGCTGCAGGATTTGGCCGACCAAAGCTGGCAGCTATTGATGGCCAGCGCCACTCGCCACCTAGAGCGCCAATGGCTTGATGATGTCGTGGCACCCTACCAGGAGCGGCTGGCCGGGCGTTATCCCCTGGCACCCAATGCAAGCCGGGACGTGTCGCTGAGCGACTTCGAGGATTTCTTTGCGCCCGACGGCACCTTGGATGCGTTCTATCAAGATAACCTCAAGCCTTTCATTGAGGGCGCCCCCGAGCATCTAGTGGACGCTCAGGGTAATTCGATACTGCGTGACAGCGTGCATAGCGCTGTCGACCAGGCCGAGCAGATTCGTCGTGCTTACTTCAGCCGGGATGGTGCCCTGGACGTTGAGTTTGCCCTCGAACCCATCAGCCTGAGCCCCGATAAACGCCGAAGCGTGATCAGCGTGGATGGCCAACTGATCGAGTATGCCCATAGCCCCAGCCAGCGTGTGTCGATGGTATGGCCCAACTCGCTGCGTGGCGGTACCGAGAGCCGCGTCACGATGGTGCCCAGTGAGGTCAACCGCTCGCCTCGCAGCATGACGCGGGATGGTGCCTGGGCATGGTTCCGCCTGCTGGAACAGGCCGATATCACCAACGTTGGCGAGCGTGAGCTGGAACTGCGCTTCAACGTTGACGGCGGCACAATGCGCTATCGCCTGTTTGCCAACGGGGCGCCCAATCCCTTTACGCGCTCACAGGTGGCAGGCTTCCAACTGCCGTCAGCACTCTATGCGGAGCGAGATAACGATGCTTAAGCAACTTAAGCAGCTGTTTACCTCGGGTAATACCCGGCCCGCTTTGCACCCTGCGCGTCAAGGTGTGAAGCGGGCCCGCCCGTTAGAGTCGGCGCGTGATGAGGATATCGATAAGTTTCTCGAAGCGGTCTACCAGGCAGATGCCAAGGGGCATTCGCCCTGGGTGCTACGTGATAACAGCGTGCTTGAAACATTGCGCCGCGCACTGGAATTCACCGTTCACCGTGGCCTATGGCTCCAGCAAGTGGAGGGCCAAGTGGTGCATTGGCAGGGGCGCCTGCTAGCACTGCATCTTGGCGAGGGCCCCCCGCTGGGTATGGTACTTGCCTGTCGGCCCGATGATGAGGCCGCTTGGCAGCTGCGGTTTTTCTACATCAGCCAGGAGTGGAAAGGCAGTGGTCATGGCACGCGGCTATTGAGAGCCGTACGCCGCAGCTTGAATGGCGTACCGCTGCAAACACGTCTGCCGGTGTCTTGCCACTCGGCCATCGATAGCCTCGAGGCAGCGGGGTTCAGCCGCCAATACGTAGATGCCTTCGACGTCGCCAGCTATGAAGCGCCTGCCATGTGGGATGAATGAGCGGGATGAATAAGCGGGATAAATGAGCAGGGCGACCAAGCACGAATAAGCAGGATTGCAAAAGGAGTAGCGCAATGGGCCAGAAATTTGTACTCGTCGGTGACATGGGGACCGACCACGATGGCTTTCCACCGACGCCGGTCACTGCAGGCAGTGGAACGGTGATGATGGACGGCAAGCCAGTCGCCCGCGTGGGTGACCCTCTGGCACCACATGACAAACCCGACCATCCGCCACACCCACGGGCCATCGCACAGGGTTCAAGCACTATTTTAATCGATGGCAAACCGGCTTCACTGACGGGCCACGCGGTGGATTGCGGCGGCGTGGTGATTGGCTCTGGCTCAGGGGAGGGCAGTTGATATGACAAGCACAGGTCTGCAATTTACCCTAACGCTCCCCGGTGTTGACGACATCGCGGTGATTGACTTTACCCACCGCGAAGCGCTCTCCCAACCTTTCGAGCTGGCGCTCAACCTGGCCAGCCGCGACGGCAGCCAGGAGGCTGCCGATCTCCTGGATCGTGAAGCGTCACTCACCATCTGGCAGGACGGCGAACCGCTACGCCGGGTGCACGGTATTGTCAGCGAATTTGGCCGGGGTGACCGCGGCCACCGGCGTACCTTCTACTCCCTGGTACTGCGCCCGGCGCTGTGGCGGCTCTCTCTACGCCACAACTCGCGGATTTTCCAGAAGACCGATCCGCTCACCATCATCAATACCCTATGCGATGAGCGCGGCATTCGCGACGTAGCCTTTGCAGTCACCCGCGACCTGCCCGAGCGCGAGTACTGCGTGCAGTACCGCGAGACCGACCTCGCCTTTATTGAGCGCCTGGCCGCCGAAGAAGGGCTGTTTTACTTCCATGACTTTGAGGACAGTGACGCGGGCGCCCACCGACTGGTGTTTGCCGACGATCCGCAGGTACTGACCCATCTCGGCGAGCGCAGCTACCACAGCCGTGCCGGAGGCACTGCGCCCATGCGCCATGTGCGCAAGCTCAGCCATACCGCCCGGGTGGCGAGTTCGTCCGCCACGCTGAAAGACTACAGCTTTAAAAATCCCGCCTATGCGCAGCTGCACGACCACCTGGGCCGTGACGTGGAAGGCCATGGACAGCAGGTCGATTACGAACACTACGACTACCCCGGCCGCTATAAGCAGGACGCCTCCGGCGAGCCCTTTACCCGTATCCGCCTGGAGCAACTGCGCCGGGAAGCGATCACCGCCAGCGCCGAAAGCGACCTGCCCGAACTGGCCCCCGGCCTGCGCTTTACGCTGACCGACCACGACACCGACAGCCTCAACCGCGACTGGCAGACGATTAGTGTCACCCATCACGGCGAGCAGCCCCAGGCGCTGGAAGAAGATGGCATCACGCAGGGCGATGCCAACGGTATGACCCGCTACCACAATCAGGTCACGCTGATCCCCGGTGATGCCCCCTGGCGCGCTACGCCCAATCCCAAGCCCCGTGTCGATGGCCCCCAGGTCGCCTTTGTAGTCGGCCCTGAGGGCGAAGAGATCCACTGCGACGAGCACGGCCGGGTCAAGATCCAGTTCCCCTGGGACCGCTACGCCGAACCCAATGAAACGGCAAGCTGCTGGGTGCGGGTTGCCCAGGGCTGGGCAGGCGGAGG
>NZ_LYXG01000028.1:0-7439 GCF_001663515.1 Halomonas sp. G11 | reverse complement strand
CCCTGGAACTCATGGTCAGGAATGCCCTGATTCTTCATCCAGCTGCGGTACATGAAGCCATTTTTATCGGCGGTGCCGAACCACTGGGCAGAGCGTAGGGGCGGCTTGCGATCAGACATGGGAGACTCTCCGTAAAAATCGGTGAAAAGGTCGTGGCTAGAAGGAATCGGAAAGTTAGCGTCAGGCCCGCTGACGGCGCGTGTGTTTCCAACGGTCGAACATCACCGCCAGCAGCAGAATCGCGCCGCGCACCAGGTACTGGTAGAAGGTCGGCACGTTGAGCAGGCCCATGGCGTTCTGCACGCACCCCATGATCAGCACCCCGACCAGCACGCCGGTGATCGTCGCGACGCCGCCCGATAGCGCCACGCCGCCCAGCACACAGGCAGAAATCACCGCCAGTTCCAGCCCCATGGAGGTATTCGGATCACCCAGCCCCATGCGCGACGCCAGCAATACACCGACCACGCCCGCAACGACGCCCTGTAAACCGAAGACAATAATCTTCAGGCGACGGACATTGACCCCTGCAAGCGCGGCGGCTTCGGCGTTACCGCCGGTAGCCAGCACGTTGCGTCCAAAAGACGTCATATTGAGTATCACACCAAAGATCACAAAGCAGGCCAGCATGGTCCATACCGGCAGGGTCAGGCCCAGAAAGGAGGCACTACCCAGGTCAAAGAAGCTCGGCACGGTAATCATCACGGCATCGCCACCGGAGGTGATGTAGGCCAGCCCACGCACAAACTCCATCGCCGCCAGAGTGGCAATCAATGAGTTGATGCCGAACTTGGCAATCACCAGGCCGTTGAAGGCCCCTACGGCACCACCGGCGACAATGCCGCCCATCACGCCGATAAATACGCTACCGGTGTTGGTTGTCACCACCGCTGCCACCACCCCGGCAAAGGCCACCGTGGAAGCCACCGAAAGGTCCACCTCGCCCAGCGCCAATACCAGCATCATGGTGGTGGCCAGGCTACCAATCAGAGTGACCGAAAGCAGCAGCCCGACCATATTGCGCCCAGTGAGAAAGTCAGGGATCAGTACGGCGAGGGCCACAAACAGCAGCAAGAAAATGGCAATCAGCCCGGAAGTATCCAGCAGCGTGCGTAGCGGCTTGATAAGCCCCTGGCGCCCCGCCGGGCGGGCAGGTGCATTCTCACCTTGGGTTACGTTGTCGGTTGTCATGGTGTTAGTCCTGAGCTTGTGTTTTGAAGAGCTTGAGTCCTGAAAAACATCTGCTCTGAAATTTGTGGTCTAAAAAGTAGGCATCAGGCAGGCAGTGCCAGCCCCAGTAGCCGTTCAGGGGTGGCTGATTCGCGTGGCACCACGTCCACCAGCTCGCCGTCACGCATCACGGCAATCCGGTCACAAATGGAGCTGACTTCCGCCAGGTCACTGGAAATCACTACAACGCTTTTGCCCTGCTCGGCCAAGTCGTAAAGCAGCGAGTAAATATCTCGGCGAGCGCCCACATCGATACCCCGCGTCGGCTCGTCCATTACAAACAGGTCGATCTCTTCGGCGAGCCAGCGGGCCAGAATCACCTTCTGCTGATTGCCCCCGGAGAGTTTGCCAATCGGCGATCGCGGGCCCGGGGTCTTGACGCTGAGCTGCTGGATATACGACTCGGCGTTGCGCCGCTCACGCCCGGGGTGGCGGAAGAGCCCCCAGCGTTTGAAAAAACGCCGACAGCTGATATTGAGGTTGTCGGAGACGCTTGCCACCGGGAAGATGCCCTGGGATTTGCGATCTTCCGGGCACATGGCAATGCCAGCACGAATCGCTTCGCCAGGACTCTTGAAACGCCGCGACTCGCCGTTAAAGGTGACGCTTCCGGCTTTTGGGGACTCAACGCCGCACACCAGCCGAAGCAACTCACTGCGACCGGCGCCCACCAGGCCAAACAGCCCGAATACCTCACCGCGCTTGACGGAAAAGCTCACCGGCGCCTTGAGGCCGCGCCCTTCGATACCCTCCACACTCAAGACGACATCGCCCTGTTCGCGAGCGCGATAGCCATACACATCGTCGATATCGCGACCGACCATTTCGCTCACCAGCAGGTCATGATTCAGCGACGACATATCCTCATGGGTACGAATATGCTGACCGTCGCGGAAGATGGTGACCGCATCGCACATCTCGAACACCTCCTCCATACGATGGGTCACGTAGAGCACGACGCGCCCTTCGTCACGCAGTCGTTGGACGATGCGCTTGAGTTGGCGGGTTTCCTGGATAGAGAGACTGCTGGTCGGCTCATCAAAGGCGATCACCTTGGCGTCGCGCAGCAGCGCACGACCAATTTCAATCATTTGCTGCTGGCCGATGGAAAGCTCGCGTACCTTGGTCGAGGGATGAATCTCCCCCTCGCCCAGGTCGGCCAGGATCGCCATGGCTTTTTCCTTCAACTGACGGCGGTTCACGAATCCCTGTCGCGTGGGCAACTGGCCCAGCAACAGGTTCTCGGCCACCGACATATTGGGCGAGAGCGTCAACTCCTGATAGATGATGGCGATGCCTTCGCGCAACGCCTCCCGAGTGTTGCTGAAGACATGACGCTTGCCATCAATCCACAGCGCGCCTTCGGCAACGTGGTTAACGCCACTCAGCACCTTGAGAAGGGTCGATTTACCCGCGCCGTTTTCCCCCATTAACGCATGCACCTGGCCGGCGTGAGCATCAAAGCTCACGCCATCCAGCGCACGCACGCCGGGAAAAACGACACTGATACCATCGAAACGTAAATAAGCATCAGACATGCGAAAACACTCCAGCAGACAATCTGTTACAGACCCAGTTCGTCGCGAACTTCCTGCCAGTTCTCACGGGTCATCAAGGTGCCGGAGGTCTCGGTATTCGCCTGTGGCTTTTCGTCCTCGGTAATCCAGCGATAGAGGTCTTCCGCCGTCTGACGGCCGTGCATGGTGGAGCTCACCGCTACGGTGCCGTGAAAGCCGGTCGGGTTTTCACGGGAAAACTCGGCAAAGGCGGCACCGGAACCGTTGATCCCAACCCCGATAACATCCTCAGAGGGTATGCCGTACTGTTCGGTCGCCCTGACACCGCCAAGTACGCTCTCCTCATTGAGGGCATAGATCACCCAGTGCTCGTAATCGCCGTGCTGGGCGAGCACCGGTGAGGCGGCCGAGAAAGCGCTGGAGGTATCGGTGTTTTGCTGGGGGGCATCGAAGACATTGTCCTCGGGGAAGCCAGCATCGACCAGCGCATCGGTGGCACCATCGGTGCGCTTAACGGCGGTGGGCAGTTCGTTATTGGTTATACGCAGCGCGGCAACCTCTTCAGGGTTCCAGCCGCGGGCTTCCATTTCGTCGGCAATCGCATTGCCTACCTGCTGGCCGATCTTATAGCCGGACATGCCCAGATGAGGGACGCCCTCCATCGGCTCACCGCTGGAATCGACAAACTGATCATCGACGGTGATCACTTTCATGTCGTACTGCTCAGCACGGTTCATGATGGCTGGCCCCAGACGCACATCCGGCGGGCAGATGACAAACCCTTCAGCGCCCTGCGAGTTCAGGTTATCAATGGCGCTAAGCACTTCCTGGCCGTCTTCACCACCCAGCCGTACCACGTCGAAACCGAGTTCTTCGCCGACTTCGGTGGCCGCCCGCTGTTCATTGATAAACCACGCCTGTTCCGGCTTCTTGACGATAAAGCCGATCTTCACCTCGTCATCCTGCGCCTGCGCAGTGCCCAGAGACGCCAGCATAACGGCGCTACCGAGAGCCAAACGGGTAAAGGTCGTGGTCAGATTTGTTGTTAATTGCATGGTCGTACTCCTGATGTGTTAGCGAATCTTGTTGTTGGTTGTGATGATGGCTGTTGATGTCTCAGGTTGCCGGGGCAAGCCACGACAGGTTACGAATCAAACGCTTCCTGAGCAGAAAAGCGATATACCGTGCGTGAGCGATACGTTTCGTCGGGCTCCAGGATCGTGCTGGGAAACGCCTCCTGGTTGGGGGAATCGGGATAATGCTGGGTTTCCAGAGCAAAACCGGAACGCTGCCCGTAAGGCTCGCCCCGCTTGCCAGTCAGGCTGCCGTCGAGAAAATTACCTGAATAGAACTGGATGCCTGGCTCGGTGGTTTCGATTTCCACCATGCGTCCGCTTTGCGGCTCCCATACCTTGGCGGCCAAGACAAGCTCATCCGACGCTGCGTTATCGCGATCCAGCACGAAGTTGTGGTCATAGCCACCGCCAAAACCCAACTGCTCGTTGTCCTGGTCAATCCGCTCACCGATCGGCGTTGGCTGGGTAAAGTCGAACGGTGTGCCGTCTACCGAGCGGATTTCGCCGGTGGGGATCAGGCTGTCGTTGACCGGCGTAAATTCAGGAGCGTTGATCAGCAAATGGTGATCGAGAATGGTGTCGCTGCCTTCGCCCTTCAGGTTGAAGTAGCTGTGCTGGGTCAGGTTGACCGGCGTAGCTTTATCAGTGGTGGCGCGATAATCCACCATCAGCTCATCGTTATCGGTCAGGGTGTAGGTGACTTGCGTCTCCAGCCTCCCCGGATAGCCCTCTTCGCCATCCTCGCTGGTATAACGCAGCACAAGCCCCGTGCCCGACGCGTTTTCGAACGGTTCGGCCTGCCACAAGACCTTATCGAACCCCTGATCGCCGCCGTGTAGATGATTGTTGCCATCATTGGTGGCCAGTGAGTAGGTCTCGCCATCGAGCGAAAACTGACCACCCGCGATGCGGTTGCCGTAGCGCCCGATGATGGCACCGAAATAGGGGTTGGCCTGGCGGTATTCGTCGGAAAGATAGGCCTCAAGCGAGTCGAAACCCAGCGCAATATCATCGAATTCACCGTCTACATCGGGCGTCTTCAATGACAGGATGATGCCGCCGTAGTTGGTTACCTGAAGTTCGATACCATTAGCATTGGTAAACCGATAAACATCGACCTGACGACCATCCGGCAATTGACCCAATACCGATTTATCAATGCTGCGTTCCGCGCCATTTCCAGCGGTGGTTTCTTCGCCTTGTGCCTGGGTAGTGCCAAGCAATAGCATCGCGATACCGGCACTCAACAACAGACCGGGCCTTGCGCTGACCCTATGAGCGTACATGAGAGGCATGATATTGCTCCTTGAATTTTTGTTATTAGGGCGACGTTAGCGTCGCATATACAAGCGTTACAGTAGACACCTCTGCCATAACCAACCAATATACGAACATGGCAACTTTGATACGCTTATTGCTATCGATAACAACAAAAGGCTTATTCCATGGGCGTTCTCAGCGAGAACTGGTTTTTGGACGTGCGACTAAAGTTGCGCCATTTACAGCTTTTTTTAGCGCTCGACGAGCAGCGAAACCTTCACCGTGCGGCCGCTCAGTTACATATGAGCCAGCCCGCCGCCTCAAAGTTACTCAGCGACCTGGAAACCAACCTGGGCACTCGTTTATTCGACCGCCACCCCCGCGGACTGACGCCTAACTGGTACGGCGAGATAATGATTCGCCACGCGCACAGTATGTTATCGACACTGCGCCAAACGGGTGAGGAGTTGAATGCATTAGGTGAAGGCAATGCAGGTACGGTGGCCGTCGGTACGGTAATGGCCCCGGCGGTGACGCTACTGACCAGCGCTATCGAGCGAGTACACAGAGACCGGCCGGGACTCAAAATCAGTGTTGATGTGGATGTCAGCAAGGCCCTGGTGCCACGCTTGCTTGAAGGCGAACTGGACTTCGCGATTACGCGGATTCCGGCGGGCTTTGACGTGGAGCGCTTTGTATTTGAAGAGATTGGCGAAGAGGAACTGTGTTTTGTCTGCCGCCAACATCACCCGTTAGCCGATAAAACCACACTTAGCCTGTGCGACATGGCGGACTACCCGTGGTCGCTACAGCCCATTGGGGCGCTGATGCGTCAGCGGGTCGACAGCCTGTTTTTGCATCACCAGGTAACGCCGCCGCGCCAAATCGTCGATACTGCGGATTTAATGGTGTCCCTCGCGCTGGTCGACAAATCCGACACCATCACGGTGACCACCCGCGAAGCCGCCAACCTGCTATGCAACCCGCAGCGCTTCCACCTGCTGCCCTTCAGCGAGACGCTCAGCGTTCAACCCTATGGGCTGGTAAGTTTGCGCCACCAGCGGCTCTCCCCCGGCGCTGCGGCGCTGATGAGCACGCTAAGGGAGATTATTGCCCAGTCCGGTTAATGCGAGTGACGCGGCACCTCCGCCCCACGGCAGCCGACCAGGAAGTCAAAGTCGCAGCCTTCGTCCGCCTGGAGCACTCGTTCGATGTACAGTTGCCGGTAGCCACCCTGGCTGGCAATCAGCGTCGAGGCCGCCGTAGGGTCGCTTTCGGCCAGGCGTGAGGCCAGTTCTTCGTCGCTGATGTCCAGGTGCAGTCGGCCGCTTGCGCAGTCGAGCTCGATCCAGTCGCCGTTGCGCACCGCGGCCAGCGGGCCGCCCGCCGCGGCTTCCGGGGCCACGTGCAGTACCACGGTCCCGTAGGCGGTGCCGCTCATGCGCGCATCGGAGATACGCACCATATCGGTCACGCCCTGGGCGAGGATCTTGGGCGGCAGGCCCATATTGCCCACCTCGGCCATGCCGTGATACCCGCGGGGGCCGCAGTGCTTCATGACCAGAATGTCGTTGGCTTCCACGTCCAGGTCCGGGTCGTTGATACGCGCCTTGTAGTCGTCGAAATCCTCGAAGACCACCGCGCGGCCGCGGTGCTGCATGAGTTCGGCTTTCGCCGCCGAGGGCTTTAGCACCGCGCCGTTGGGCGCGAGGTTGCCGCGCACCACGCAGATACCGCCGTCCGCGGTGAGCGGGTTATCCAGCGGGCGGATCACCTCGTCGTTGTACAGCGGCGCGTCCTGAACATTTTCCCACAGGGTCTTGCCGTTGACGGTCAAGGCGTCCTTGAAGGGCAATCGGTCTGCCTCGCCCAGGCGCCTGAGCACCGCAGGCAGGCCACCGGCGTAGTAGAACTCTTCCATCAGAAAACGCCCGGAGGGCTGCAGATCCACTACCGTGGGCGTGCCGCGCCCGACCCGGCTCCAATCATCCAGGGTGAGATCCACGCCAATGCGTCCGGCAATCGCCTTGAGGTGGATCACCGCGTTGGTGGAGCCGCCGATAGCGGCGTTGGTACGGATGGCGTTATCGAAGGCTTCCTTGGTGAGGATTTTGGAGAGCTTGAGGTCTTCATTGACCATCTCGACAATCCGGTTGCCCGATAAATGGGCCAGCACGTAGCGGCGGGAGTCCACCGCCGGAATGGCGGCGTTATGCGGCAACGAGGTACCCAATGACTCCGCCATGCAGGCCATGGTGGAGGCGGTGCCCATGGTGTTGCAGGTGCCTGCCGAGCGGGACATGCCCGCCTCCGCGGCCATGAAGTCGTGCATCGATATCTCACCCGCCTTGACCTG
>NZ_LYXG01000027.1:0-13201 GCF_001663515.1 Halomonas sp. G11 | reverse complement strand
CGGCGAAGGCGCGACCCTCAGCCTCACGCTGACCGATGCCGACACCGAAGGCACTGACACCGACACTACGTCCGGTGACCTGGCCTTCACCGCCGGTAGCGACGACCTCACCACGTTCGCCTTTGGCGACACCGACGGCCTCACGGTCAACGGCCTGGACGGCGACCTGACCTGGACCACCGACACCGGCGGCAACCTGGTAGGCAGCCTGAACGGCACCCCCGTGCTGCAGCTGAGCCTGTCCAACACCGGCACGATCAACGCCCAGACCAGCGGCAGCGTCACGGTGACCGCTGAGCTGCTCAGCGCGCTGCCCCACGACACCAGCGTTGACGAACTGACCATCAACGGCCTGAACGTCGTTGCCAGCGAAGCCGACGGCGACAGCGCCACAGGTTCGGTTGGCGTCAAAGTGACGGATGCACTACCTGATGCCTCTGATGACTCAGCGGATGTTGTAGCGGGTGAGTCTGTTAGCGGCAATGTGTTGGATAATGATACGGCAGTCGAACAGCCAACTTCGGTGACTGGTGTTTCTCATGCGTCGGCCGGTTCCGTCTCTTTCGATAATCCCGATGATGTCAAAAATGATGGGAATGGCGATTACATCGAGCTGGAAACTGATAATGGCACGCTGAAACTTTACCAGGACGGTGATTACCAGTATTCGGCTAACGCGATAGATTCCACAGTAGTGGTGCCAAATAATTCATTGGAAGACTGGCAAGGCGCCTTGTCAGGTATTTATGGCTTCGAGGGAACACCGCTGGATGGAGGAAAACTTGATATTTCTCAGTTGAACGCTGGAGCTGAGGATGACGTTAAGTTTAACAACGGCTCCAAGAAAGGGTTTGGCGTTGATATTTCACAGTCTGGTGTGATCGACGACGGCGAAAATCTCGTGATGGCCCTTAACGGACCCGCTTCTGGCGCAGTCGTCAGTATCAGTCAGTTCAATGCGAGCCAAACTGAAACGGGTCAATGGCAAGCATTTGATAGCGAAGGAAATCTGGTCGGTTCAGGCACGTTTAACGGTGAAACAGATAATGGTAAACCGTTCACTATAGATATTGATACCGATGAGCCATTCAGCTATCTAAGCTTTGGGCTTGATACAGGATCAACCTCCAATCAGGGATATGTCGTAAACGGGTTGAGTTACTCTGCCTACCAAGATCCGGTCGAAGATAACTTTACCTATACGATGAAAGATCAAGATGGCGATTTAGATGATGCGGAGCTGAATTTTGCCATTGAGAATGAATCAGATATCTCTGATCCCGAACCGCCGGTTCCTGATGAGCTGCTTGTCGACGACAACTCCAACAGCACTGGTTTAGACACAGCAGGTGGTAATGATGTATTGATCGGTGATACGGGAGGCAGTAAGACAAACTTCACTCCAGGTAAAAACTATAATGTTTCCTTGATTATCGATTCGTCAGGTAGCATGGATGATGGTAGCGGGGTTTATGATGATCAAGGTAATGAGCTGACCCGCATGGAAATCACGATTTCTGCTTTGAAAAACTTGGTTCAGCAGCTGTCGTCTCATGATGGGAATATAAATCTTCAGTTGGTTGAGTTCTGGACGCAAGCCAGTACGAAAATTGATGTTTCTAATGTTGGTTCGGGTGATGTTCCTGATATTGAAAAAGCAATAGATGAGTTGTGGGCAGACGGTGGCACTGACTACGATGAAGGTTTCGATGAATCGGTGAGCTGGTTCAATGATGAACCACAGGCTAGTAATGGTTATCTTAACTTGGCATATTTCTTGACGGATGGAGAGCCAAATGATTTTGAAGAGTCTTTGGATGCCTTCCCAACTCTGTCAGAACTGGCCGATGTTCATGCCATTGGTATTGGTAACGGTGTGTCTATTGATACACTGAAATATTTTGATAACACCGATCAGAGTAGCTTTGGCTCGCAGATAGTTAGTAGCGAAACGTTGGCGAACTTCTGGGGAAGCAACGATCCATTAGACTCTGACGATCAGTGGGTGTTTGAAGGTGATGCAGGAGGTGTCACAAACGGGAATGGATACCTATGGTTGCACGACTATGGGGTTGATGGGCAGTCTAGCAAGGCAACTAGCTCTGGCTTTTCCATGAATTCAGGTCAATCAGTTTCTTTTGAGTATGGAACAGATGCCTACGGAACTAATGATTACTTTAAGTGGTCATTGCAGGTTTTAGCCTCAGGAGGCTGGGAAACTGTTGAAAGCGGCCTACCAGGTGAGGATAACTGGGGGAGTGTGTCTACATCCATCGCAACTGAGTCAGGGCTCTATCGGCTTATTTTTGAAGTTGAAAACGGTGGGGGCGCCTCCGATGAAGTTTGGGTAGACGATATAAAGCTTCATACTCATGCACCGTCTGGTGAGCCGTTGATTATCCAGAATGGCGAAGAGTTAAGTGCTGCGCTAATTGGTGGCGACACTACGCTTTCCCCTGCTGAAGTCGGCGATGATGAGCTTCTGGGTGGCGATGGCGATGACATCCTCTTCGGCGATACCATAGAGCATCCCGATCATCAGGGTGAGGGGTATCAGGGTATCCTGGATCATCTTGAAGAACAGAATGGTCAGGCGCCGACGGATGATCAGGTGCTGGATTACCTGAAGAATAACCACGAGTCGCTAGTGTTGCCTCAAGACCAAGGTGGCGACGATACCCTGGTTGGCGGAGCCGGTGACGATATTCTTTATGGCGGCGTAGGCGCTGATACCTTCGAATGGAATCTCGGCGATCAGGGTGATGAAGACCAGCCAGCCAATGACCGGGTAATGGACTTCACTGAAGGAGAGTTTGGTACGGACGACAATGCTGACAAGCTCGACCTCTCCGATCTTCTGCAGGGTGAGGATAGCGGCAACATCAACGAGTACATCTTTGCCGAGGAGGATGGCGACAATGTAGTGCTTAGTATCAGCTCTGAAGGTAATCTGAACGGCAGCACAAGTGGCGCCGATCAGAAGATTACCCTTGAAGGGAAATCCTTTAACGACTTTGGCGTTAATAGCGGGGTTTCAGAGGACTTGATCGCTAAGCTGGTTGAAGATGGTCAACTCAAGATTGACCAATAACCTGAATGCGCTGAGCCGCTGATACTGCCCCGCCGAGTGTGCTGCTCGGCGGGGCTTTTTATTGTGACTGCATTGCCTGCGCGGATTGTTTATGCTGGCGGGCAGCGAAAAACAAGGAGTCTATAAATGTACGTCAACCGCGACAGCCAGGGCGAGATCAGCGAGGTCAGCCGCAGCGTAAGCGAGAAATGCAAGGAGTACGTCTCGCCGGAATCGGCGGAGCTACAGCGTTTTATTAACGCCGAAACCCATGAGGCTGCACTGCTCAGGCAGTCGGATATGGAGTTTGTGCGGGTACTGGAAGACGTGATCACCCTGTTGATGGATAAGGGGGTTATCCGCTTTACCGACCTGCCGGAAAAAGCCCAGGACAAGCTCCTGGACAGGCAGTCGCTGCGCAAACGCGTCAACGACGTGGGGCTGATCAGCGACGACGATAGCGACGTCATCTAACCATCGCTCACGATATTAATCAGCGGCGCACCCTCGCCGCTGATCTACCGTTAATCCTCTCTCTTACTTCTTACTTCTTACTTCTTCCCTCTTCCTTCTTACCTCTTCCAGCTTCCAGCTTCCAGCTTACGGCGCTTTCACACCAGGCCCGGTCACCGCATCAAGCCCCAGGTCAAACAGGGTTTCGGCTTCTTCGGGGCGTTTAACGCCTTCGGCAATAGCCAGAATACCCAGCGAGTGGGCCAGGGTGGCCATGCCGCGCAGGATGGTCTGCTGGTCATAGGCCTGGTCAATGCCGTGTACTAGGCTGGCATCGAACTTGAGGAACGCAAGCCCCAGGTCGTGAAGGTCGGCAAGGCGGGTAAACTCGCTGCCCACGTGCTCAAGGCCTATCCGCACGCCGGTGTGCTGCAACTCACGGCACAATAACCGGAAGCTTGCCAGGTCATGCAACGCGGTGCTTTCGGGTAGCTCGATCCACAGCTTGCGGGCCGCCTCGGGGGCGTGCTCAAGCCGTTGGCGCAGCGCCTTGATAAACCCCATGTCGCTGACCGCGCGGCCGGAGAGGTTGATACCCAGCGGTAGCTGGTCGGTCTCGATAATCGCCAGGGCACGCTCGGCAACAGCCAGGTCCAATTTATCTTCCAGCTGCAGGCGGGCCACCCAGGGCATGAACAAGCCCGCACTCCGCCACTCGCCTGCTAACTCAAGGCGCGAGGGTGCTTCATAATGCACCACTTCCTGACGAGCATTGACCACCGGGAAGCGAGCCAGCGCAACACCAGCGTCCATTGACTGGATCAGCGCCGAGCGCCACGCCTCATGGGTCGTGTAGAGCGGCAAGCGCGCCTCGCCCGAGACGGCCACCAATGCCATATCACCACGGCCCTCAGCATCGGCCAGTGCGCCGTCAAGCGCTGCGAGTCGTTGGGAAGGGGTATCGCCGTGCGTGTATTCCGTCAGCGCGGCGGGTAACCGCAGCGGTTCGCCCACGGCATCGCGTAACAGCGTCAGCTGATGCTTGAGGCTCTCGCTGACATGCTCGATATCCTGAGCACCATGGACCACCACCAGGAAGTCACTGCCGTTCAAGCGGCCCACTTCACCGCCGCCCAACTCATTGGCCAACTGCGCCAGGTGGTTGACCAGCGACCGCAATGCCTCGTCAGTCGCCTGGCGGCCCAGTCGTTCGTTGACCTCGGGCAGGTCATCCAAGCGCACCATGATCAATACACCGCTGGCACGCTGGGAATCGCTGTCCAGGTTGTTCTGCAGGTGCTCCAGCAGGGTCGTGCGGTTGGAGGCACCGGTGGTGGCATCTTCCTGCAAGCGGCGGCGCAACTGGTCGAGCTTGCCGGTTTCTTCGCTGAGCATGGTATGCACCGCCCCGGAGAGGGTGTTCATCGCCTGCACCACTTCACGAAGCTCCAGCGTGCGCGGCTCTGAAGAAGTGGTAAAGCGGCGTGCACTGATGCTGCGCGCCTGGCTGACCACCTCCAGCAGCGGCCGACGGATGGTGCGTACAATCCACCACGCCAGCAACAAGCTGATAACACCCACCAGGGCAAACCAGGCCGCCATTTTCAGCGTGCTTTGCCATAGCGAGCGGTAGGCGGCGTCATGCTGGCTTGCAAGGGTCAGGGTACCGTACTGGCTCCAGCCGTCCTGCACCACAGCCTGGCCAGGGGAAACATCCAGGCGGACCAGGTCAACAAACCAACCAGGCACGCCGTCGTCCAGCGGCTCGGCTTCACGGCGCTGCATGATGTCACCTTGCGGCGAGCGCAGTTCGATCAAACGGTAATGTCCGGTGTCAAACTGCGCGGATAGCAGCAGCTCGATGCTGACGTCGTCCTTTTCCATCTGGGTCATGGAAAGTGCCAGCGCATTGGCGTTATCGGCATTCTTGATCTGCACTTCCTGCTCAACGTAATCCCGCGTGGATGTCACGCTCACCGCCAGACTGCCCACGAATGCCAGCAGCAGTATCAGGATGACCGTCAGCCAAAGCTGCTTGATGAGAGACATATCCTATCCTCTTAAATAAATCCTTGATCGCGCATGCGGTTAACCACGCTTTGCCAGCGCGAAAGCCGCGCGAGTGGGTCGGCTCGGGACTCCTCGGAGCCCCCGGCCCACAAGCCGCTGCTGTTGAAACTGAATACAGGGGTCAGGTCGTCGCGTTCCGAGGCCGGTCGAATGGAAGGGATGATATTATCCAGTACCAACGGCTCGGACGCCGGTGTTTGATAGTACCCAAGCACCATGTGCGCCTGGCTTTGCTGGGAACGGCCAATCTGCGCTCGAACATAAATCATGCGCAGCTTGTTGCCCGGCACCCCCAGTTCCTTGAGCGTGATGTACTTGGCAATCGAGTAATCCTCGCAGTCACCTTCGCGCTTGCCCAGCATTTCCAGCGGCGTCGCCCAGTAATCTTCCTGGCCCCAGATGGAAATGTCATCCCGCCAGCGCACCTTGCGGTTGAAGAAGTCATTCACTTCACGCATCTGGTCGCCAAGCCGTGCGTTACGTAGCCGCTCTATCATGGCCAGCCACTCATCGATCAGCGCCACACCCGAAGCCCCATGCGCCTGCTGCATCTTCTGGCGGATCCGCTCCGGATTGAACGCCGAAGCCGTGGACGGCGCGCCAATCATCAGGCACAACAACCCCGCGCCCAGCCCCGAGAGCACTTGCCGCCGCGATACCATCACGTTACCTGACCATCCATGGCGGAGCGAGATAGAAATCTGTTTTGAAGATGTTCAAGCTAATGGGGTTATCCTCATGGTGCGGTGTTAGAACTGCACAATTTATATCGACAAAAGGCAGCGTGACTTTATCGCCCAATCATTTCGTTTAATGCATCCCACACGGTTTCCAGAATAATCGGCTGGGCCTCGGCGGTGGGGTGAATGCCGTCGTCCTGCATCAAGGCATCGTCGGTGACCACGCCTTCCAGCAAAAACGGCACCAGCGTAACGTCGTAGGCATCGGCGAGGTTATGATAAACGGTGGTAAACGCCTCACGGTAGGCAGCGCCGTAGTTGGGCGGAATATCGATGCCCAGCAGCAATACCTCGGCATCGGCGGCCTGGCTGGCCTCGATCATCGTTGCCAGGTTTTCCTGCATCTGTTGCGGGGGAAGGCCGCGCAGCCCATCGTTGCCGCCCAGCTCCAGCAGAACAATATCCGGCTCGTGCTGTCCTAACAAGTCATCGAAACGCTGCACACCACCCGACGTGGTTTCACCGCTGATGCTTGCGTTGACCAAGGTTGCCGCTTCCGGCAGCCGTTCTTCAAGCAAGGCCACCCAGCTTTCATCGCGCTCAATGTTATACGCCGCGCTCAGGCTGTCGCCCATGACCAACAGGGTGGGGGCGGAGTCTGCGTCCGAGTCGGCCGACTCAGCGTTGACTGGCGAGGCGACCAGGGTGGCTATCAGCACCCCCAGCCACAGGGTTAGTATGCGGTAATGTTCTCGCCATGCTACTTTTTGCCAAGCTACAAGGATGCCACGCTTCATGTCCTACTCCTCTGCTGATTCCCCTGAGCCCACCGCCAAGGCGGCTGGCCAACGCGTGCTTCATGCCGAACGCTTGACCAAAAGTGTCACCAGTGGCGAACGCACGCTGACCATCTTACACGACCTTTCGTTGAGCGTAGCAGCTGGAGAAAGCGTGGCCATTCTGGGCAAGAGCGGGGCGGGCAAATCCACCTTGCTGGGCCTGCTGGCAGGGCTGGATACTCCCACCGATGGCGAACTCCACCTGTTCGGCCATCCCCTAAGCCGCCTGGATGAAGACGGCCGCGCCTCGCTGCGCGCGGGTCGCGTCGGCTTTGTGTTCCAGAATTTTCAACTGCTGCCCACGCTAAGCGCGCTGGAAAACGTGCTGCTGCCGCTGGAACTCTCGCCCCGCGCCGGAGAAACCGACACCGCAGCCCAGTGGCTGACCCGCGTGGGTCTGGGCGAGCGCCAGGGCCACCTGCCCAAACAGCTCTCCGGTGGCGAGCAGCAGCGCGTGGCCATCGCCCGGGCATTTGTCAGCGACCCGGAACTGGTCTTCGCCGACGAACCCACCGGCAACCTGGACCCGGACACCGGCGCGCAAATCATCGACCTGCTCTTCGAACTCAACCATCAGGCGGGCACCACGCTGATCCTGGTCACCCACGACCACGCCCTGGCTCGCCGTTGCGACCGCTGCCTGCGGCTGATCGACGGCCACCTTGACGCCTTCGATCCCCACACCCTCGCCAGCGATACGCTTGAAAGCCATATCTCTGAAAACGATGCCTCTAAAAACCGTGAGGCCAAGACATGAGCAACCTTAACGCTCGGCTGGCCCTGCGTAGCCTGAAGCGCGACCTGCGTGCCGCCGATGTGCGCGCATTGTTCGTGGCGCTCATGCTGGCCGTGGCCGCCTCCACCATGATCGCGTTTTTCCTCGACCGCCTGGACCGCGGCCTGGAGCGCCAGGCCAGCCAGATGCTGGGTGGTGATGTAGTGCTGGAACAGCGCGACCCGTTCAGCGAAGAGCTGCGCGCCCAACTGGAAGACGCGGGCTTTGCCCTGAGCGACCAGGTCGACCTCGTCTCGATGATCAGCCGCGACGACCGCTTCCAGCCCGCCAGCCTCAAGGCCGTGGACGATATCTACCCGCATTACGGCAGCTCGCGGGTGGATCTGGGCAATGGCACCGAGCAGGTTGCCTCCGGCCCGGCAGCCGGTGAAGCCTGGGCCGACCCACGCCTCGCCCAACTGATTGACATCGAGATTGGTGACAGCGTTCAGGTCGGGCAGACTGAGCTGACCATCAGCGGGATTATCGAACGCGAAGCCGACCAGTCCGGCGGCTTCGGCAGCTTCAACCCCCGGCTGATGCTCAACACCGCCGACCTGGAGGCCACCGGTCTGGTCCAGGAAGGCTCCCGGGTCGAGTTTGAAATCCTCGCCGCCGGGCCACCCCAGGCGCTGGATGCCGTGCAGGGGCTGCTCGACGAACTACGCCGGGATGGCGTTGAAGTCAGCGACGTGCGCGTCGACCAGCCCCAGTTAGGCAATGCCCTGGAACGCGCCGAAAGCTACCTCGGCTTGGCCGGGCTTGCCGCTGTGCTATTGGCAGGCGTGGCGGTGGCCATGTCCACCCGCCGTTATGTGGAACGTCATCTGGACACCGCCGCGTTGCTGCGCTGTTTCGGGGCCAGTCAGCACCAGTTGGTCGTCATCTTCTCGATTCAACTGCTGGGCCTGGCCCTGGTCGCCTCGCTGCTGGGTGCCGTATTGGGGCTGGCCGGGCAGGCGCTGTTGCTATGGCTGCTGTCCAGTTTCCTGCCCATGACGCTACCGCCCCCAGGTATCATGCCCCTCGGCCTGGGGGTGCTGACGGCTTTTGCGGTACTGATCGGCTTTGCCGGGCCCACGCTACTGCGCATCAAGCGCGTCAGCGCCCTCAAGGTGCTGCGTCGCGAGCTGGACCCGCTGCCACCCGCCGCATGGCTGGTGGTCAGCGTGGCCAGCCTGGTGTTTGGCGGCCTGTTATGGCTGTATTCCGGCAGTCTGCCGCTGGCAATGGCCCTGCTGGTCGGCGGCGCGGCCCTGCTCGGCGTGTTGTGGGGCATCAGCATGCTGCTGCTGAATGGCGTATTGCGCGGCGTGCAGGCGCTTTCGGGCAAAGGCCCCTGGACCCAGGCGCTGCGCCTAGGTGGGCGTCAGTTAGCGCGTCGTCGGCAGGCCGGGCTCGGCCAACTGATGGCGTTCTCGGTGACCTTCTTCGCCATGGCGATGATCGTCCTGGTACGCGGCGACCTGCTCAATACCTGGCAGAACCAACTGCCCGACGACACGCCCAACTACTTCGCGATCAACATCCAGCCCAGCGAGCGTGACGACTTCGAAGAGGTGGTCAGCCCGCGGGCCGAAGCGCAAAGCGAACTCTACCCCATGGTCCGCGGCCGGGTGATCTCGATCAACGACCAGGACCCGCGTGAAGCCGTGCGCCCGGATGCCCGCGGCGACAACTCCCTACGCCGCGAGCTCAACCTCACCTGGCAGGCCGAGGTGCCGGAAGGTAACGAGATCGTCGCCGGGGAATGGTTTGCAGATAATGAGGGCGCTGACGAACAGCAAGGTTGGATGAGCGAGGTAGACGCCACCGCCCAAGCCTCGCCGGTGCCCATTTCCGTGGAGGACGGCCTGGCCGAACGCCTCGGGCTGACGCTTGGCGACCAGCTCACCTTCGCCGTGGGCAGCGATGAAATTACCACCGAGATCACCAGCCTGCGCAGCCTCAACTGGGATAGCTTCCGGCCCAACTTCTTCGTGATCTTCCCGCCGGATGTGCTGGAATCGTTCGGCCACAGCTATATCACGGCGTTTTACCTGCCGGAAGAAGAGCAAAACCTGATCAATCAACTGGTCCGTGACTTCCCCGGCGTCTCGCTGCTCAACGTCGAGGCCATTCTGGGGCAGGTGCGCGATGTGCTCACCCAGGTCACCCGCGCGGTGGAACTGGTGCTTATCCTAGTGCTGCTGGCCGGGGTCAGCGTGCTCTACGCTGCGCTCACCGCCAGCCGACCGGTGCGCGCCCACGAAAGCGGCCTACTGCGCGTGTTCGGGGCAGGGGAGACGATGATCTCGCGGGTGCAGGGCGCCGAGTTCGCGCTACTCGGGTTTGCCAGCGGGCTGCTCGGCGCGGCCCTGGCCGAACTGGCCACCGCCGTGCTGTATCTCTACCTGCTGGACTTGCCACCCCGGCCGCACCCCGGGCTATGGCTCGTAATGCCCATCGGCGGCGCGCTGCTTATCGGCGTGATCGGCCACAGCCTCTCCCGCAGCCTGCGCAAACAAGCACCTGCGGCAAGTTTAGGGTTGTTGGGAGAGGCGTAGCACCCAGCCCCTGCAGAAGCCCGACTTTGTCGGGCGATCAGGCCGTCTACGAGCAATATTAAGCAGTACCCGCACATGAGCGCGATTCATCTGCATCCTGACGCGGATGCGATGAAAGTCGCGCTCGGCTGAGGTATCATGGGCGCCTACTCTTTCATGACGACCCTTCGTACGAGGTTTCCCGCCGATGTTCAGCCGCGATATGACAATTGCCGGATTCGATGATGTGCTTTTTGACGCCATGCAGAAAGAAGTGGCCCGCCAGGAAGCCCACATCGAGCTAATCGCTTCCGAAAACTACGCCAGCCCCCGCGTACTGGAAGCCCAGGGCAGCCAGCTGACCAACAAATACGCCGAAGGTTACCCCGGCAAGCGCTACTACGGCGGCTGCGAATTCGTCGACATCGCCGAAAACCTCGCCATTGATTACGCCAAGGAGCTGTTCGGCGCGACCTACGTCAACGTGCAGCCGCACTCTGGCTCCCAGGCCAACAGTGCCGTCTTCCAGGCGCTAGTCAAGCCCAATGATACCATTCTGGGCATGAGCCTGGACGCCGGTGGCCACCTGACCCACGGCGCCAAGCCAAACTTTTCCGGCAAGCACTACAATGCCATCCAGTACGGCCTCAACGAGCAAGGGTTGATCGACTACGACCAGGTCGCCGAGCTTGCTCGGGAACACAAGCCCAAAATGATCATTGCCGGTTTCTCCGCCTACTCGCAAATTGTCGACTGGGCCAAGTTCCGCGAGATCGCCGACGAAGTGGGCGCTTACCTACTGGTGGACATGGCCCACGTCTCCGGCCTGGTCGCCGCTGGCGTTTACCCAAGCCCGTTGCCCCACGCCCACGTGGTCACCTCCACCACGCACAAGACCCTGCGCGGCCCGCGTAGCGGCGTGATTCTCTCCGCCGAAAACAACGCGGATATCGAGAAGAAGCTGCAATCCGCCGTCTTCCCCGGCGGCCAGGGCGGCCCCTTGATGCACGTCATCGCCGCCAAGGCGATCTGCTTCAAGGAAGCCATGGCCCCCGAGTTCAAGACCTACCAGCAGCAGGTGGTCAAGAACGCCCAGGCAATGGCGGGTGTGTTTATCGAACGCGGCTACGACATCGTCTCCGGCGGCACCGAAGACCACCTGTTCCTGCTCTCGCTGATCAAGCAGGGCGTGACCGGCAAAGACGCCGACGCCGCCCTCGGCCGTGCGCACATCACCGTCAACAAGAACGCCGTGCCCAATGACCCGCAAAGCCCCTTCGTCACCTCCGGCCTGCGCATCGGCACCCCCGCCGTGACCACCCGCGGCTTCGGTGAAAAAGAGTGCAGCGACCTGGCCGGCTGGATCTGCGACATCCTCGATGTACTCGCCAGCGGCGACGACACCGCCGCCATCGAAGCCGAGGTGCTGGATAAAGCCGCCGAGGTATGCAACAAGTTCCCCGTCTATAAATAAGCAATTGAAAAAGCCTGATCGCTTGTCGGGCGATCAGGTCGTCTACAGGTGATAACCCGTGGAACCACAATCATATCTATGGCATATGCCGGTATATGAGCGCTAAGAAATTTATGTGACTATCATGGTGGAATAGGTTGAGGGGCGCGCCAGTGGATTATCGACTTAGTGCAGCAGCCAATACAAAATTGCTTTAGGTAAATCGCTGGGAGAAATGCCATGTATGCGATTGAATTCGATGCGGACATAAAAAACGGTGTGGTGACCATACCGCCTGAATATAACGAGATCCAAAACCATCACGCGCATATTGTTGTGATGATAAAAGACATGGATACGGCGGAGGGGCCAGCATCAGTATTAGATTTTAGCGATACTGAAATAACCGCATTCAAAGAACAAGATGCCGTTGAAATGCAGAGGGCATTACGGGATGAGTGGTAAATACCTGCTCGATACAAATGCCATTATCTACGCGCTTAACCGAAAGCTGAAATTACCTGCAAACCAATATGCCGTCTCAGACTCTGTCGGCCGATCAGACCATCTACCAGCGATCACTCTGGACGCCTCCGGAACCTCCTGATCGCCCAACGAATAACGCGCCCACAACCCCCTCACTGCTTCTGAAAATGCGCGCTGGTGACTTCCACTT
Organism: Halomonas sp. G11; assembly: GCF_001663515.1. Classification (NCBI taxonomy): domain Bacteria; kingdom Pseudomonadati; phylum Pseudomonadota; class Gammaproteobacteria; order Oceanospirillales; family Halomonadaceae; genus Halomonas; species Halomonas sp. G11. The sequence goes on along the minus strand of NZ_LYXG01000027.1, from coordinate 660 downwards.
GCGTTTTTGACTATTCATCAGCTAGCCCGCAATTTTGTAAGATATTTCTTAAAGTTGTGTAAGACATTAGCTCTTCGTGCCGTAAAGGGGTTGTCCCGCCCCCAAGTCTCGCTACCCTGAGCGTTTTTCATTAGCAGATAACGATCCAGGGAGCGGCATGATGTCGGAAAGGATGGGGGCGGAGACAGGCCTGCAGTTCACCCTAAGGCTACCGGGGGTGGATGATGTCGCGGTGATCGACTTCACTCACCGCGAAGCGCTCTCCCAGCCTTTCGAGCTGGCGCTCAACCTGGCTAGCCGCGACGGCAGCCTGGAGGCTGCCGACCTTCTGGATCGTGAAGCCACCCTGACCATCTGGCAGGACGACAAACCGCTGCGCCGGGTGCACGGTATTGTCAGCGAGTTTGGCCGGGGTGACCGCGGCCACCGACGTACCTTCTACTCCCTGGTACTGCGCCCCGCACTTTGGCGGCTTTCACTGCGCCAGAACTCGCGCATCTTCCAGAAAGTGGACCCGCTCACTATCATCAATACCCTGTGCGACGAACGCGGTATCCATGACGTAGCCTTTGCGGTCACCCGCGAGCTTGCCGAGCGCGAATACTGCGTGCAGTACCGCGAGACCGACCTTGCCTTTATCGAGCGCCTGGCTGCGGAAGA
>NZ_LYXG01000026.1:0-8975 GCF_001663515.1 Halomonas sp. G11 | reverse complement strand
GCCGATGGTAGTGTGGGGTCTCCCCATGCGAGAGTAGGTCATCGTCAGGCACCTATACCAAAAATCCCCCAGGGCTGATGCCTTGGGGGATTTTTTTATGTCTACTATTTACTGCACCCCCTCACCATAACGTGCGGTTTTCTGGCGTTTTATGTCAAAATGCATTCCTTAAGGAGAAATGCCCATGACTCAGATGCGCTGGGAACAGCTACTTTCCCCTCGTCGTCTTCACGATCAACGCTCAACAAGTACTCGTGAAATCGGCCGTAGCCCCTTTCATAAGGATCACGACCGAATTGTTTTCTCAGGCTCGTTCAGGCGCCTTGGGCGTAAGACCCAGGTGCATCCGCTGACCGAAAATGATCATATCCATACTCGCCTGACGCACTCGCTGGAAGTTGGCTGTGTAGGTCGTTCTTTGGGGATGATCGTGGGTGAGTTGCTGCACGACCGCCTACCTGAATGGATCACGCCTGCTGACCTTGGCGTCATTGTCCAAACCGCCTGCCTGGGGCATGACATTGGGAATCCCCCTTTTGGTCATGCGGGTGAGTATGCAATCCGTGATTGGTTTCAGCGTGCTCAAAGCAGTGGTTTGTTAGAAGGCCTTTCAGACGCTGAGCGCGAAGATCTGTTGACCTATGAAGGCAACGCCCAGGGTTTCCGGGTGATTACCCAGATCGAATATAACCAGTTCAATGGCGGTATGCGGCTATCAGCAGCCACACTGGGTGCGCTGCTCAAATACCCCTGGACCGTGCGCTATAGCGGACGAGCGGGCAAGTTTGGGGCTTATCAGTCAGAGCAGGGGCTGCTCAAGGAAGTGGCCGACGCCGTGGGGCTACTCCCACAGGGGGAACAGCGCTGGTGTCGGCACCCTTTAGCCTGGCTGGTGGAAGCGGCTGATGATATCTGTTATGCCCTGCTGGACCTGGAAGATGGCCTGGAGATGGGTATTCTGCGCTACGAAGAAGTGGTGGAGGTGCTGCGTCAGATTGCCGGAGAATTCCCGCCCGAGTATGCCGAGATGCAGGCGCGCAACGTATCCCAGCGCCGCCGTATTGCACTGCTGCGAGGTGCGGCCATGGAGCGCGCCGTGAACGATGTTGGCGCCGTGTTCGTTCAGCACGAGCAGGCCCTGCTGAACGGCACGCTCAAGGATGACTTGCTTGAGTTGTGTCATCCGGATTTAGGCTGGGGCGTTAAGGCGGCGAAGCAGCTGGCCCGGGAGCGTATTTTTCAGAATGAGCGGAAGGCAAAGCTGGAAATTGGCGCTTATACAACGCTGGGCATTTTGCTTGAAGCTTTTATTGGTGCTGCGCACGAACTGCACCACACCGGGCGCAGCTCGTTCAAGCATCAGCGGGTACTCGCCTTGATAGGCGAGAACACGCCGCTGGCCTCCTGGCCGCTCTATGATAGCTATCGACGAATGCTGGACTTTATCGGAGGGATGACGGATCACTACGCGGTCGACCTGGCCCAGGAAATGGGCGGGCGCTTGCGAGGCGATTAGGTGCCATCATACCGAAGGCTGGCGAAGATGCGTCAGCTCCATGAGCTTGGCGCGTTCCAGCAGGATATTGATGATTTTATCGTGGATGGGGTCGCTGATCCGACCCGGCATGAGCGCAGTCAGTTGGCTTGCCAGCATATCGCCACTAACGACCAAAATGTCAGGTGCCGCGTCATCGGTATCAATGTGCCAACCGGGTAATACCAGGACACCTCGCACCGGTACCGAAACGCCGCATTGTTGTTCTAGCCACTGGCTAAGCCAATCAACCCCTTGGCGTGTTTTATGCAGCGGACGCCGTTCTTGCCAGTAGGGAAAGCGAAGACGCTCACGCTCGACGGCGACGGTATTTTGCCCACGCCCTGCATTACTGATGGGCACGGTGCGTGCCCGGGTTTCGACCACGAAAACGCCGTGCGGGGTCACCACCACATGGTCAATCGTAAAGCTATCCGTCGGCACGTCGTGAAAAACATAGTAAGGGTGCGCATCAGGGCGGATAAGCCGTTCAAGTTCCTGGCCAACAGCAAGCTCGCAGGCAAGCCCCAGCTTCAATCGCCGAATGCGTTGGTAGTCGCGCACTAAAAGCAATGAAAACGCCAGGACAAGCAGCGTACTAAGCAAGCCATAGAGAGCCCATTCCACCCAGTCCTGCTTGTCGGCAAACAGCATTCGCCCCATTCCATAGACCAGTGGCGAAAGGCTGATTAAAGGGCCTAGCGCGCCGTTGAGAAACAGGCTTGAGAATGCTTGATCCAGCCGGTAGCGCAATGCCTGGCCGGGCTCGCGTAGCGGGGTGTCGAAGGGAGATTGGACACGAGCGTCATGCAGGCTTCGGAGAGCCAAAACAATGCTGGCCATCGCCGCCATGGGAAAGAGAAAAATCAGCGGGAGCAAATATTCTAGCCAGGTCATTGCAAAGTCCTAGTGCGATGTGACTGCACAGTGACGGTCCGTCCTGAGACGCATGGATTAGCCACCAGCCAGTTTGACTTGATAGCCGCGTGCAGTTAATTCCTGCTTCAGGCTATCACGGTGATCACCTTGAATTTCAATGATGCCATCTTTAACAGCACCGCCTGTGCCACAGCGTTTTTTAAGCGCTTTGGCGAGGTCTTTGAGCTCTGTGGTAGTTAGCGGTATGCCGCTAATCGTCGTGACCCCTTTGCCTTTGCGGCCACTGGTTTCGCGACGAATACGGACGATGCCGTCAAGTGCAGCAATACGCGCTTGTTCGCTATCGGCATCACAGCGACAGGATTCCAGAGGTTCGCGGCAAGAAGGGCATGTGTTGCCTTTTTCGGTGGAATATACCAGCCCACCAAGCTGGTCGCGTAGTGAAGCCATCGCGTTATTTTCCTTCAGAGTAATAAGGCTCGGCTGCCTGGCTCATTTCCTGGCTTAATTGCCTGACCACGGCAGGTAGCTGAAACATGCTGCTGATCATGATGGCATTTTCCGGCGTGGTTTCCGCGTCGGGAAAGCGGTTCAAGTGAATGACCTTCATGCCTGCCTCAAGAGCAGCCCGTACGCCGACCAATGCATCATCAATGGCAATACAGTTAGCTGCGTTGAACCCCATGATACTCGCGGCGTAGAGGTGCAAACAGGGTTCTGGTTTCCAGCAGTTGGCGGTGTAGCCACTGAAAAGGCGTTCTGCGAAATAGCCATCGAGCCCCGTTGCTTTGAGCGCAGTGCGAATTTTGCCTTCAGGGCCGTTGGAAACCACAGCGCTCGGGTAAGCGGATAGCTGCTCAATGGCTTCTTTAGCGCCGGGAATCGTGGTGAGTTCATTGGCGAGCCGTTCAGCCAGGCTGGCACGCATGGCGGCTTCCATGCTGTTTAGCTGATCGTTGCAGACGTCGCCATGGCGTAACTGCAACTGAGCAACGATATTACGAAAGCGTGAGCCTCTAAATTCACCCATATAGTCAGACGGTACGAAAGGAAGTCCCACGCTATTCAGCCCCGTCGACATCTCTTCGGCAAGGAGGGGTTCACTGTCAACCAGGGTGCCATCGCAATCAAATAATAACAGGGGGAGCGGCATGGGAGATTTCCTAGCAGAGACTTAGCAACTGCAGTGACAAACACAATAATTAATCATAGGCCTATTGAACGAGATTTTAGCGTATTTGTGAACAGTGTTCTGTAATTTTTTGCTTGCCCGGGCGGTCAAGCTGATTCAGATTAACCAAAACGCGCGGCAACGACGACGTTTTAGGCCGTTGATTGGGCGCCATTTCTACGTTGTACGGAGAGGCGCGGGGCACTGAGTTACATGCTAAGCTGTTGAAACCACAATAAGGAGACCGTGACGATGCGACTAACCCCCTGGATCATGCCGTTGGCGTTTGCTGCCGCCATGCTGGCCGCCACTAGTGCGGCAACCGCTGACGAACATGAGCACGAGCCTCTCGACGATGCAGCGCTCGAGGAAGAATATGGTATTAAAGCAGGTGCCGTTAAGCGGGACGCGGAAGATCGCAGCAGCGATACCTCTGACGCCGATAGCAATGGTGCTGAGGAAGCAGATGAAGAAACCTCAGCGGGTACTGGCGGCTCTGGCGATGCGAATGCGGATAACGGAGAAAGTGATGACAGCGAAAGCGATGCCGAAGACGAAGAGTAAGTGCCCCATTCAATAAGTGTCCATTAAATTAAAAAGACGGCCAAGTTGGCCGTCTTTTTTGATCGGGGCTGCATGTCGTTGGCGTTACGTTACCTTGGGGGCCAGCTCGCCACGCTCGTAGCGCTGGTACATGGTTTCCAGGTTGATCGGCTTGATCTTGCTGGCATTGCCCGCGGTACCAAAGGCTTCATAACGCGCAATACACAGCTCGCGCATGGCCGATACCGTTTCCTTGAGGAATTTGCGCGGGTCGAATTCTGATGGATTCTCTGCCAGGAAGCGACGCACCGCACCGGTGGACGCCAGACGTAGATCGGTATCAATGTTGACCTTGCGCACACCGTGCTTGATGCCCTCCACGATCTCTTCGACGGGCACCCCGTAGGTTTCAGGGATCTGGCCGCCGTACTGGTTGATGACATCCAGCCACTCCTGAGGAACGGAGGACGAGCCGTGCATCACCAGATGGGTATCGGGAATGCGTGCGTGGATCTCCTTGATACGCTGGATCGACAGCGTGTCGCCCGTCGGCGGCTGGGTAAACTTGTAGGCGCCGTGGCTGGTACCGATGGCAATCGCCAGTGCGTCCACGTGGGTAGCCTTGACGAATTCGGCGGCTTCTTCCGGGTCGGTGAGCAGTTGCTCCATGCCGAGTTTGCCTTCGGCACCGATGCCGTCTTCCTCACCGGCCATGCCGGTTTCCAGACTGCCCAGGCAGCCCAGTTCGCCCTCGACGGAAACGCCGCAGGCATGCGCCATGTCGACAGCGCGGCGCGTCACATCAACGTTGTATGCGTAATCTGTGGGGGTCTTACCGTCTTCGCCCAGCGAGCCATCCATCATTACCGATGAGAAGCCGAGCTGGATAGAGCGCTGGCAGACGGCCGGGCTGGTTCCATGATCCTGGTGCATGACGACAGGAATATGCGGAAACTCTTCAACGGCCGCCAGAATCAAGTGGCGCAGAAAAGGGGCGCCCGCGTACTTGCGGGCACCGGCGGACGCTTGGACGATGACCGGTGAGTCAGTCGCATCGGCGGCTTCCATGATGGCGCGCATCTGCTCCAGGTTATTAACGTTGAACGCCGGAACGCCGTAGCCGTATTCGGCGGCATGGTCGAGCATTTGGCGCATGCTGATCAAAGCCATTGAGTCACCTTATCTGTGAGGTTAATGCTGGTATCGGAGTCAGCGGGCGCAGCGAGCGCCCGCTAAAATGTTAACGATTATCCGCGTTGGGCGGCGGCTTCGAGCGCTGCCACGGCAGGTAGCTGTTTGCCTTCGACGTATTCAAGAAAGGCGCCGCCGCCGGTTGAGATGTAGGACACACGATCTTCAATGGCGTATTTATCGATGGCCGCCAAGGTATCACCGCCACCAGCGATTGAGAAAGCGCTGCTTGCGGCGATGGCATGGGCGATTACTTCGGTGCCTTTGCCAAACTGATCAATTTCAAACACGCCGACCGGGCCATTCCATAAAATGGTACCGGCGTTTTTCAACAAGCTGGCCAGATGCGTGGCGGTATCGGGGCCGATGTCCAGGATCATTTCGTCATCGGCTACCTGATCGACCGGCTTGACCACCGCGTCGGCAGATTCGGAGAATTCGGTCGCCACCACAACATCGGTGGGTAGCGGTATAGTGACTTTTTCCATCAGCGCTTTTGCCTGACCGATTAAATCCGCCTCATGGAGCGACTTGCCGACATTGTAGCCTGCGGCGGCGATGAACGTATTGGCGATGCCGCCGCCAACAATCAGTTGGTCGCACTTGTCGGAAAGCGCGGTCAGCACGTCCAGTTTGGTCGACACTTTTGAGCCGCCAACAATCGCCGCCATGGGCCGAGCGGGATGAGCCAGGGCCTTTTCCAGCGCATCAAGTTCCTGGGCGAGCAGCGGGCCTGCGCACGCCTTCGGGGCAAAGCGTGCAACGCCATGGGTCGATGCCTGAGCACGGTGGGCGGTGCCGAAGGCATCCATCACGAAGATATCGCACAAGCTGGCATACTGTTTGGCCAGCTGTTCGTCGTCCTTCTTCTCGCCGGTGTTGAAGCGCACGTTTTCCAGCAGCACAACGTCGCCGTCAGCCATTGTCGGTGCACGATCAAGATAGTCGGTAACCAGCTTGACTGGGCGGCCCAGCAGTTCACCCAGGTGTGCCGCGACGGGGGCCAGTGAAAATTCGTCGGCTGACTCGCCTTCCGTCGGGCGGCCCAGGTGGCTCATCAGCATGACCTTGGCACCGGCCTCGGCGGCCGCCTGGATCGTCGCAAGCGCCGCCCGCAGACGCGCATCGCTGGACACACGCCCGTGCTTGATCGGTACGTTGAGGTCTTCACGAATCAGTACGCGCTGCCCTTTCAAGGGCAGGTCGGTCATTTTTTGCACGTTCATGCGAGTATTTCCTCGTGTTCAAGCGGGTGAAAAGTCATGATGCGGCCCTGCAAGTCAGCGTGCGCTGCCATCCGTCAGCGTGGCCAGGCGCTGGGTGATGTCCAGCATGCGATTGGCAAACCCCCATTCGTTATCAAACCAGCACAGCAGTTTGACCAGGCGCCTGCCTGCCACCCGCGTCTGTGTGGCGTCTAGGATGCCAGAGCGCGGGTCGTGATTAAAATCGATCGATGCCATGGGGGCTTCGGTATAGCCTAATACCCCCGCCAATCGCTGCTGGCTGGCTTCCCGCAACAGCGCATTCACCTGGTCGGCATCGGTGTCCTGGTTCACCGTCAGCGCTGCATCCATGGCGGATACGTTAATGGTGGGGACGCGCACATGCAGGCACTCAAAACGACCGGCAAGGCTTGGCATCAGGCGGCTGATGCCCAACGCCAGGCCGGTGTCCACCGGCACGATGGATTGCATCGCCGAGCGCGTCAGGCGCAGATCGGTCTGATGGTAGGCGTCAATGACCGGCTGATCATTCATGGCCGAATGAATCGTGGTGGTCACGCCGTGTTCCAGTCCCAGTGCGTTGTCGAGAACGGTCAATAAGGGTACCAGGCAATTGGTGGTACACGAGGCCGCCGAGATAATGCGCTGAGAGTGCGTCAGCTCGTCCTGGTTAATGCCCCATACGATGGTGGCATCGACATCGCTTTCCGCGGGTTGAGAAAACAGCAGTCGCTTGGCGCCGGCGTCCAGATGACGCTCGGCAGTGGCGCGATCCTTGAAGCTGCCCGAGCACTCCAGTACCAGGTCAATATCCAGGGCGGCCCAGGGGAGTGACCCTGGGTCCTGTTCGCAGAGCACATGAATGCGCTGACCCTTGATCAGCAGCGCTTCGCCATCGTTGTCCACCTCACCTGGAAAACGGCCGTGAGTGGTATCGTAACGGGTGAGATAGGTAATGGTCGCCAGGTCGGAAAGCTCGTTGATCGCCACCACCTCAATCTCGGGGTGGTCACGCTCAACCAGCGCGCGCAGGATGCATTGACCTATGCGTCCGTAGCCATTGATGGCGATGCGATACCTTTTGGAGTCAGCCATGTCGCGAAGCGGCTCTTGAAAGTGGAGCAGGGGCCACGATGGGCATGAAAGTAGGCGCGATGATAACGTATTTCAGCGGGTGATGCTTATCCACTGCCCACGCCTATCAGCTCCCACGCCAGTGGTAGCAGTAGAGCAGTAAAAATGCCGGTCAGGCTCATCCCCAATGAGGCAAAGGCGCCGGCGGTATGGCTTAGCTCAAAGGCTCGCACGGTGCCAATCGCGTGACCATTCAGCCCCAGAGCAAAGCCGATAATGCGCTCGTCGTCGATGTGTAAAACCCTTGCGCAAAGGCTCACAAACGGGATGGTGACGACCCCTGTCACCAGCAGGGCACCCATCAGCAGGGCCACGTTGCCACCCAACTGTTCGGTAATGCCAATGGCGATGGGCGCAGTAACGGATTTGGCAGCGATAGAAGCCAATATCTGACCGGGACTGCCCATTAACCAGGCAATACCCAACGCATAGAAGGTTGCCAGTGCCGCAGAGATGGGCAGGCATACCGCTAACGGGCGCCAGAGTGCGCGAATGCGTGGCAGCTGCTGGTAAAGCGGCATTCCAAGGGCAACCGTCGCCGGGCCTAACAGCACCGTCAGCCAAGCAGCACCCTGCTGATAGGTGGCATAAGGCATCCCTATCAGCGCTAATGCCCCGGTCAGCAGTAATGCGGCGATCAGGATGGCGGGCAGCCAGGAAGGCTGTTTTAGACGATTGAATAGCGCGCTGCCCACTAAGAAGGCTGCCAGTGTCAGCCCGACGGCAAACAGCGGCGTCGCCGTGAGCGTTGCTAATACGTCAGTGGGCATGATGCCCCATGAGGCGTTTCAGAAGCCAGAGTGTCGTGACCACGCTCAGCAGCGTCCCGAGTGACAGCGCTACGAGAATGGCAAGCCATTGGCCTGCCAGTTCATCGAGAATAAAGAAGACGCCCACAACGCCGGGCATGATGAGCATGGCGAGCAGCCCAATCAGCGGCTGGGCGGCGGCCGAGATGCTTGACGGCACGCGGCCGATGACTGAAAGGGTGACGCCCATCAGCAGCATGCCGACCACACCGGAAGAAATGGGCAGACCGGAGAAATGGATGACCACTTCGCCGATCAGCCAGTAGCTAATCAGCCATAGCAAGCCGTTCAACGCGGGCATGGCCTACCTCGCTCGCCTAGCCGAGTAGCTCATTGGCCTGTTTGACAACGTTCTCGACGGTAAAGCCAAAGTGCTTGAACAGGTCGCCTGCCGGGGCCGATTCGCCGTAGGTGGTCATGCCGATCACCCGGCCATCCAGGCCCACGTACTTGTACCAGTAGTCCGCATGCCCGGCTTCGATGGCGAT
>NZ_LYXG01000025.1:0-15950 GCF_001663515.1 Halomonas sp. G11 | reverse complement strand
GCCATGAGGCCCCTGAGGGCGAGATGGAAGAGGCATTGGCGATGATCTGGTCGGAGGTGCTGGGTATCGAGAAGATCGGGCGTCATGACAATTTCTTCGGACTGGGGGGGGACTCAATACAGTCGCTCACCCTCGTAACACGGCTTCGCCAAGCGGGCTGGTTGCTCAATACCAAAGATATTTTTCGATATCCTCGCTTGGTCGAGATGGCTGAGTCCTTGTCGCCTTGCCAGTCGGTGGAATTGGAAAGTGAGGAAGTAGACGGGGGGGTGCCGCTGACGCCGATTCAGTCCCATTTTTTCGAGCAACCCATACATGACTACTCTCTATGGAATCAGGCACTCCTTTTCGGACTCAAGGACGAGATCGACATACCTATTCTGGAGCAGGTCATTGAACTGATGCTCGAGCGTCATGACGCCATCAGGCTGGGATTTTGCAAGAACGAAAGTGGAGCCTGGTGTCAGTACTATCGGCAAAAAGATAGCGTGCGTGATCTCCTGTGGGAGAGGAAAGCAAGCAACGAAAATGAGTTGACCGCCCTGTACGAGGAGGCCCATTCCAGCCTGGACATCGAGAAAGGGCCGGTGATCCGGTTCCTGGTTGTGAACCTGCAGGAAGGAATGCAACGTTTCCTGATCACGGCACATCACCTCATCGTTGATGGGGTGTCATGGCGGATTCTTGTCAACGATATCGTGAGGGCATATAGAAGCCTAGAAAAAGGGCGAGAGCCAAACCTCGTGCCTGTAAGCGATAGCTACAAGCGCTGGGCTTGCATGCTTGAGAAGTTGGCGGGCGACGGCCGCTTGAAGGGGGAGGAAGGCTACTGGAAGGACATCATAAACCAAGAGGTCCTGCCACTCTCCGTGGATTTCGATGATGCAGCTTCCAGTTGCGTGGACGAAAGGGTCTGTAGGATCCGTATTTCATCTGACGTAACCCGGCGGCTGTTCGGAGAATCCCTCTCAAGCCATGGTGTGTACATCAATGAGTTCCTGTTGGCGGCGTTGTCCGAGGCGATAGAGGAATGGCAAGGGAGCCATCGGCTGCGCATCGATGTCGAAGGTCATGGGCGGGAATCGTTAATTGATGATGTTGACGTCAGTCAGACTGTCGGATGGTTCACTAGCATCTACCCTGTCATCCTGCCCGGCGGCTCGGGAGTGATCGAGAAGTTGAAGAGAGCCCGTGACATGATGCGCAGGATACCGAACAACGGCGTAGGCTTCAGCATTCTCAAGTATATGTCTCGACACGATGCAAGGGAGCGGCTGGATGATGGCTGCCCTGCTGAGCTGGTATTTAACTATCTGGGTAAGCTGGATGGAATCGTCAATGATGACTGGGTCACCAAGGTGGATGATTCGATCGGGACATTAGTGGATCCAGTTGCTCCCAGGAGTTACAAGCTGAGCGTAAATGGTCAGGTTGCCGGTGGGCAGTTGATCGTAGCTTGTGGATATAGCGGCAAACAATATAGGCCCTCAAGCATAGAGCGATTTCTGGCAGCGTTTGAAAAGGCCGTGGTGGAGCTGGTCGAGTGCGCCGATGTCGCCACCGAGATGCCGAACGATCGACCCTCGAAGTATGTTAATCCTCTGTTGAGCCTCAATGAAAGGTCCGAAGATCTCCCGAAGCTGTTCTGCTTCCATCCTGTAAGTGGCAGCGTGGTTGGCTACTATCCCATCGCGGAGAGGCTGACGTCTCGGTGGGCTGTGTATGGGGTGCAGAGTAGACAACTGTTAGATCCTCAATGGCAGGATATATCACTTCGTCAAATGGCTCATGATTATGCTGATGAAATAATTAAGCTTCAGCCCAATGGCCCGTATCACTTTCTTGGTTGGTCATTAGGTGGAACGTTAGCGCTTGAGGTCAGTAAAGTCTTAGAGGGTAAGGGCGAAAAAGTAGAATTCATTGGTCTTGTGGACAGTTATGTACCAGGTGCTGGAAAAGAGCGCCAAAATGTGGAGTTGGGTGTAAACACTGATGATCAGAGTTCTGATTGGCAATTAATGGTGACTGTCGAAAAGAAGTTGCACCAACTAGCCAGAGAGCATCAGGATGTGAGCTACGTTACTTCTCGCGTGGTAGCATGGTGGGCAAAACACTCTCCTGAAGCCAACGCTGGAGGAGAAAGAATCCTCAGGGAAAAGCTAGAGGATTCCATGGATAGGTCTATATGGATAGACTCTGATCACTTAGGAATAATTACTAACGAAAAAGTGGTTGATGAAATAAAAATGGAACTCCTTAGACTTAGAGAAGAAAAAGTGGCCTGTTCAGATTGAAAAAAGCCCTTTTGCTGGCCTTTTAATCGCATATGCTGTGATTGTTGAAGTGTTCTTGTCTTACTGACTTCTGAGTTAGTGATGTCAGAGGAAGGGTATACTGAAAAATGGTAGTGTGGTGATTGAGGCGTCCTAGTTTAACACCACACTCAGTTGCACTTCTTAACGGGAATTGTATGATCAGATCGGTCGAGAAATGGGCGCGTATCATCAAGCGAGATGTGCATGTGGTCTGGCTGGCCGCGCGCGATTCACGCACACCATGTTTTGCTAGAGCGCTCGCGATGGCCGTCGCTGCGTATGCGGTCTCGCCCATCGATCTGATCCCCGACTTTATCCCGGTGTTAGGCTATCTTGATGATCTTATTATTTTACCGCTTGGTATTCTGATAGTGGTGCGGCTTATCCCACCCAAGGTGTTGGACGAGCATAGAGAGGCTGTTGCCAAGTCTTCCAATCGCCCTGTCAGCCGCTTCGCTGCAGGCGTCGTCATCTCAATTTGGGTGGGCTTCGCCGCCCTGTTGGGCGGAGCATTCCTTTGACTACCATAATGGTGGGCAGGCGGCTCTGCTAGGTAGGTACTGAAAAGTGTAGCGATAGGGAAGGATATCAAACGATCCAGGACATCCAATGCAACACGGTGCAGTTGTTTTACTTATCTTCCAAGGCCTTAACCAAGGAATCAGCGAAACGTATGGCCGAGGGAATTGCACCGAAAACCCAGAAGTCGGCATCGAGCAGGGTGGTGTTACCCGCTTTAACACTGGGCAGTTGACCCCATAGCTCGCTGGCCATGACATTCTTCTGAATCGAGCGTCTGCTCGGCAGGTGGGAAGTGTCCACTACGACGAAATGAGCCTCCATGTTGAATAATTCACCAATCCCGATGGTCGAGATTCCCCAGCGACTGGATGGACCGTCCCAGGCGTTGCGCAGGCCAAGTTGCTCGAGAACGATGCCAGGCAGGCTGTTGCGTCCGTAGATTCTGACGTGTCTCGTATCGAGGAACTGCACTAGCAATAGTGGCTGCGGAAGCGTTGTGGCAGTATCGCGTAGACGATTCATGCGATCTTTCGCGTCAGCAATTAACTGGTTCACCTCTCGCTTCCTTTCCGTACGTGTCCCGATTTCTTCGGTGAAGGCGAGCATTTTTTCCCAGCCTAATAAGGGGGATGTGTTATAGGGCGAGAGCTGTGCCACCGGAGCAATGTCTGAAAGATCATCCTTCAGGTACGCATACTGTAGCGGGATCAAAATAGTGTCGAGGTTGAGCGTGGAGAGCAATTCCTTATTGGGCTGCGGGTTGGAGCCAATGTCCACTAGGTGGGGCGGGAGCGAGTCGTCTTCTGTCCAGCTTTGGTAGTTGCTGACGCCGCCCATGGCGACCGGCAGGTCTTGGACCGCGAAGAGTGTTTCGGCGATGGCGAAGTCGAGGGTCGCGACGGTTCCTGCTTCCCTGGACTGCTGACTCCATACGGGGAAGGAGGTCAAAATAGTGGCGATGACCAGTGCAAACCATGAAATGGTATTCCGAGGGGATATTGATCGTCCGTCAAGCATATCAAAGTCTGTGTAGTGGTGTGGGGCGGGAGCAGCCCAGAGAAGGAAACCGGTACAGATAAGGCATCTGCACCGGTTTTGACGCTTAGTACTGGTAGCGCATTGTTAGCATGAAGTTACGTGGTTCACCATAATAGTTGTTGCGAGTTCTAGCTCTGACAGTTTCAAAATACTTCTTGTCCGTCAGATTCTCTCCGGTCAGGGCGAAGTCCAGATTACGATTGAGTCGATAGCCAATCAGGCCGGAGATCGTTGTGTATCCGCCTTGCTCCCAACGCGTATCCCCGGCTTCGGCGAAGACCTCACTTGAATAGTTGAGGCCAGCGCCCACTCTCCAACCTTGATCGGGGTTATCGGAGAATCGATAGCGGGTCCATAGTTTAAGGTCATGCTCCGGCGTGTCGGTGGAAAGCGGTCTACCTTCCTGTTCTGGGTCGTTGACTAGTTCTGTCTGGGTATAGGCATAGCCTGCTGAAATATCCCAGCGAGGCGTTAGGCGGCCGGTGACCTCAAGCTCGAAGCCTTCACTTTCCGCTTCACCCTCGGCAACTGAAAAGCCCGGATTATCCAGGTCAGTGATGCCGCGGTTTTTGTCGGTAATCTTGAACGTCGAGGCATGCCAGTTCAAGGCTCCGTTCATGTGCTCCCCCTTCAGACCTAGCTCAACCTGCTGACCGGTGCGGGGGTCGAGGAAGTCCCCGTTAACCTGCTGCGAGCTCTGCGGCTGGAAAATTTCGGTGTAGCTGGCATAGGTTGAGACTTGATCGTTGATATCATAGATCAAGCCGACATAGGGAGTGAACTCGCTATCGATCTCGAAGTTGTTGGTTGAATCCAGTTGATCTTCGGACTCCCACCAACTGACTTGGCCGCCTGCAATAAGAGTGGTGTTATCAAGGACCGAAAGCCTGAGTTGACTGTAGAGGCTGGTTTCCTGCGTCTCCAAATCCCGAGTCTGGTTGACGTCGAACGTGGGCTTCGGTGTGTTGGGATTGGGATTGGCCAAGTTGCGTTGAATGAACTGAGGATCGCCGGAACCGAATAAGGTTTCTTCCTCGGTAATCCTATGGCTAGCGCCGACCATCAGGTTGTGTGTCTTTCCTGCCAGTTCAAAAGGCGTGGAAAGCGTGGCATCGACGAATCGATCTTGGCGTGGGTTGACGATGCGCCATTGCCAGATATCGATATCATCCGAGTTTGAAGTAGGGATACTGACGCCAGCGGTGCTTTGCTGTGTATCGGTTTCTCGATCAATGTGGTTAGCGATCAGACGAAAGTTGCCGCCATTATCAAGCTCATGCTCCAGCTCGGCGAAATAGCGCTCAATGCTTTCATCCTTAACGTCCCACAGCGAGCCATGATAGGTGGAGCGATCAATGTCCAGCAGTTCTCCATTGGCGAGTTGTGGGAGACCATAATTGGGCCTGGACTCGCCGGATTGATCCATGATGCCGACGGATACGGTGGTGCTCGGTGTGAGGTCGTATTCTAGGGTGCCATACCCTGTGGTGTTTTCGGTATAGACATGATCAATGAAATGGTTCCGATCATCATGAACACCGACAAAGCGACCGCGAAGCCGACCGGACTCATCCAGCGCTCCAGTAACATCGATTTCACCGCGATAGGCGTCGTGAGAACCGTACGACAGTGCCGACTGAAAGCCGAATTCTTCCTGAGCGCGTTTGCGCGCCAGATTGACAGTACCGCTGGGCTCGCCCGAGCCCTGAATGAGCCCCGCCGGCCCTCGTAGGACTTCCACGCGGTCCAGTACCGCGGTATCGAACATGGTGTCGGTTACGCCGATCGCGCTGTCGATGGGGGTGCCGTCGAGCAGCATGGTGTCAATTTCGTAGCCGCGCGAGAGGTAGACTGATGCCGTGGGGCCAAAGTCTCGCTTGGTGATGCCTGTGGTGCGCGTCAGGACGTCATCCAGCGTCGTCATGTTCTGGTCGTTCATGCGCTCGCGGGTGATGACACTGACGGATTGAGGCGTCTCTTTGAGCGTAAGCCCTTGCTTACCTATGGTCACCCTGTTTGACGTGTAAGATCCCGTATCTTCAGTAGTAGGCTCAGAGACTGCCTCTCCGACTACCCTGACCACAGGCAAGTCAGATGACTCTTGGTCTGCTTCCTGAGCAAACGCCGAAGAGCTGCAAGCAGCTGCAGCAATGGCGGCCGTTAGCCACCGCTTGCGGAAAGTGGGATGTTGCATGAATGTTCTCCTTGCAATGAGTTGATATTAATTTTTGTAAATACTAATTGTTATTGTTTGTATTATGAATAGCTGTAACCCGATGTCAACACTTGTGAACACCGGGGTTGGCCACTATGGCGCGGGAACTTCTTGCTTACAGGGCGAGCAGGGCGAGGAGGTAGACAAGGCGGTTGTCTGATCTAATGCATCGCAGATTTCACTTGTCCGCGCCGCCAAAATCGACAACAAGGTGTCGCTCAAGCCATGGGTGGGTTCGCAACTTCCCTGCAGGAAAATAGCCGGTTTGAACTCAGGCGTGGTGTAAAGCTGATAGTGGCGGTTGACGGCAAAGTCAGATAGATAGTCCTCAACCGGAGCCAGTAACTGTTTATAGGTATCGCGTACATAGCCGGTGGCGAGCACCACGGCGTCGTAACGGGTGATATCCGTATGGCCTGTCTCCAGGTCACGCACATTGAGCTCGACGCCTTTGTTAGTTGCTTCGCTGCCAATGACCTCATGGCGGCGGCGGAAGCGGTGGCGGGCCTGGCCGGTTACTTTTTGCTGGTAGAACACATCGTAAATCTCCTGAATCAACGCCAAGTCAGGCGCTGAGTAGTTGGTGCTCTTGTACTCCTGCAGCAACGCTTCCCGCTGCCCAGTGGGGTTGTTGAACACATAGTCGGTGTATTCGGGATTGAAAATCTCGTTAACGAAGGGGCTATCGTCCGAGGGCTTAAAGGCCCATGCCCGGCTAATCAAATCCACCTGAATGCCTTCACGGCCGTGCAGATCCAGGAATATCTCAGCGGCGCTTTGGCCAGCACCGATCACCGCGATGCGTTTGGGGGCGTCTTGCTTTGCAAGCTCCCGGAGGTAGTGGCTGGAGTGGAAGACCCTCGGGTCGTCTTTTAGGCCGGCGAAGCATTCAGGCACATTGGGCGCACCCCCCACGCTGATCACCAGTGAACGGGTGAGCCTTTCCTGCACCTTGCCATTCTCATCCCGGGAGCGAACGCGGAGGTAGTCGACCTCGTCGTTATCCGTTTCGGGCAGCACTTCAAACACATCCTCTCCATAGGCGCACTGGTGTTCAAAGTGGCTGGCGGTCCAGCTTAGGTAATCATTGAACTCGTGGCGGCTGGGGAAGAAGGTCTGCAGGTTGATAAAGTCCTGCAGACGGCCTTTGCTGTGAAGATAGTTGAGAAAGCTGAAACGGCTGCCTGGGTTGCGGGGCGTGACCAAGTCTTTGAGGAAAGAGATCTGCATATGGGCATTGTCCAGCAGCATATGCGGGTGCCAGGCAAAGCAGGGCTGGCGCTCAATAAAGAAGGCATCCCGTGCGTTCCCCGCCTGGCGCTGTTCGTCGAGCGCAATGGCCAGGGCAATATTGGAAGGGCCGAAACCGATGCCGATCAAGTCGTGAATATGCATAAGCGTCCTCGTGGCTGATGTATTTATGGGGTGAAGCGCGGGTCGGGTCGTGGCGCTGACCCAGGGTGGGGCGGCAGCGGAATCCAGCTGCGTTCGTTGAAGAAGTGTTCGCGTAGCTGCATGCCGAGCATGGCTCGCTTATGGGGGAAATCGAACGCCTTCACATGGGCGTAACCGCACTGGGCAAGGTTGCGCAGCATCTTGGCGTTATCCACGCGGGGCTCGATCACCAGGCGCTGGGTGCGGCAGTCGTCCAGGAATAAATAGTGCGAGATAGAGGGCAGCCAGGCCGCGACATAGGGCCGCCCGCGAAAAGCGGCTTCGCCGATCAGCACGTGCCAGCCGCGGTCAAAATCATCGGCGTCGTAATAAGCGCCGATGCGGTCTTCCTTGGCCCAGTAAGTCTCGAAATAACCGAAGGGCTCACCGTCGATACAGCCGATCAGCGGTACCACGCTGGGATTCTGGAGCGTGCTTTCCAGCCGCTCGCGATGCTGCGCCAAATCCCCCTGTTCTTCCCAGAAATGGGCAACGACCGGGTCGTTCATCCAGCGGTTGAAGCGTTCAAGGTCCTGTTCCAGGTCAAGGACGCGAAAACTCAGGGTGGCATCCAGCCAGGCAATATGGCGCTGATACACCGTGCCACTGGGGCGCGGCGGGCGACGTGGGTGTCGTTTTCCGTTCTCCAGGATGGGCTGCTGCGGGTAAGGGCGCGTGGGTGTCGGGTTAAGCCAAAGCGTGGGTAACTGCCAAAAGAGCTCCGCATAGGCCCACAGCGCTCCGTGGCTATCTCTCACCGCGACGCCAGTGGCACACAGCTTGGTGTGCAAAGCACTAGGTAGCTGAAGGCGTAGCGCAACACTGCCTGGGTGAATGGCAAAAACCCCCTCGATAGCGGCAAGCAATGCCGGGAACGGTGGCGCTGAGCGCTGCGGCCAGCGCAGCGTCAAGGTATTGCTATCGTCCACTAATGACCATTCAAGACGTTCGTGATCACCCTTTACGATCAGCGACTGCGTGGTGGTATCACCAATGACTTGATAGGTGTAGCCCTCGGGGCGTGAGAGCAGCGAGGCCACCGTGTGGCTTTCGGAAGGTACGTGTACCTGGGGTTGTGCCTGGACAGAACGGGACACCGCTAGGCTCCTATTAAATATCAACAAAAAGGCGTTATTACTGATTTCCTTATCTAAAGACGAATGAGAATGAGGTTTGTTTACATAAATATTGGTTAATTTTTGGGGTTGACGATTCGTCTGTATGGATAGGTGTCGCTTTATAATTGCTTTCCCAACGAGGTGAACGTGCTTGTCTATCTGATTCGTCGAACCCGCGGGCTGATGACCGCCGCTGCGCTGGCCAGTATTCTCGCGGGGCTTTTCAGCGTGCTGCTGATTGCCCAAATTAATGCCGCGTTGACCAGCGATGCCGCCAGCCATGCCAGTGCGGCTTGGGCCTTCGCGGGTATTGCTGTGGCGTTAATGCTCTGTCGAATGGTGTCGACGGCGCTGTTTGAGCGGTTAGGGCAGCGTGCCCTGGCGGAGTTGCGTAGTTTTGTCGCCCAGTGTGTGGCCAAGACCCCCTTTGCTCAGTTCGAGCGCGTGGGCAGTGCGCGGATCCAGTCGGCGCTCACCGAGCACAGCAACAATGTGGCGGTACTGTTCGTTAGCTTGCCAGTGATATTGACCAATACGGTCATCGTGGTGGGGTGCTTGGGCTACCTGGCGATGCTGTCATGGCAGGTGTTCTTGTTTGCACTGGGAGTGATTGGCTTGGGCGCTGTTGGCTATCACCTGGTGCACTTACGCGCTATTCGTTACCTCCAGAGTGCGTCCTCAGAGCAGGATCGCTTATTTGGGCATTTCCGCGCGCTGACCGATGGGGCGAAAGAGCTTCGCCTGCATCAGGACAAGCGCCACACGTTCATGAATCAGGTACTGGGAGCGTCGGTTGAAGGCGTGCGGCGGCTGCGTACCCATGGCATGTCGCTGTTCGTGATCTCGACCAGTTGGGGGCAGTTCCTGATGTACGCCTTCATTGGCCTGGTGCTGTTTGTATTGGCGGGCGATGGGCCTAACCAAACCCAGGTCATGACCGGCTTTGCCCTGGTCTTTGTGTATATGGTGACCCCCCTTGAAGGCTTACTGATCAATATTCCGCGGATCAATATGGCGCGGGTTGCCGCTAGCCGCATCGATGACATCACCCGCGAGATGCCCCAGGGGCAGGAGCGGCAGGCGTCACCTCAGGCGCTTGATTTTCAACGTCTTGAGTTGCGCGACGTCACCCATCAGTACTACCACGAGCAGAGCGATGACGTCTTTGAATTGGGGCCGATCAATCTGAGCTTTACGCCGGGGGAAGTGGTCTTTCTGGTGGGGGGCAACGGTAGCGGTAAAACCACGCTGGCCAAAGTCGTGGTGGGACTTTACCCGCCGGAGGGTGGCGAGGTATTGCTCAATGGCGAGCGTGTCGAGGCAGATGGTTGGGATGCTTACCGGCAGCTCTTCTCTGTCGTCTTTTCAGACTTCCATCTTTTCGAGCGCCTGCTGGAAGCGCCGCGGGAAGATCTCGACGAAGAGGGGAATCGTCTGCTGGCCAAGTTGCACCTGCAGCACAAGGTGCGGGTTGAGAACGGTGCCTTCACTACCCAGTCGCTTTCCCAGGGGCAGCGTAAGCGTCTTGCGCTGGTGGTTACCTACCTTGAGGATCGGCCCTTTTTGTTGTTTGACGAGTGGGCGGCGGATCAGGATCCGTTGTTCAAGGAAGTGTTCTACTGCGAGGTATTGCCCGAGCTAAAACGCATGGGAAAAGCGGTGCTGGTCATTACCCACGATGACCGCTATTTCCACCTCGCGGATCGGTTGGTGCGGTTGGAGAGTGGTAAGCTTCTGGCGGTGGAGCAGTCGACCAGTGCGGAGGTGGTGTAAAGAAGGCTGAGGCTACATAGTTGATGATCGTGTAGCGTAGCTATACACTTTGCATATGATCAAGAGCTTTCGACACAAAGGCCTGCGCAAGTTCTTCGAAACCGGCTCAACTTCCGGTATTCAGGCCAAGCACGCGACCAAGTTGCAAATCCAGCTAACCGCGCTGGACAGTGCAAAGGGCCCTGAGGATATGAATGCGCCAGGTTGGAGGCTACATCCATTGTCCCACAAGCTGAAAGGACACTGGTCTATCACTGTCAACGGGAACTGGCGGCTCACCTTCGCTTTCGAAGGCGAGGATGCCATCCTCGTTGATTATCAAGACTATCACTAGGAGGTTGCATGAATCGTATGCATAATCCCGCGCATCCTGGCGCTGTTTTGCGCGAGTACATTGGCGATATCTCTGTTACCCAGGCAGCCCAGCAGCTTGGCGTGACGCGTACTGCGCTATCGCGGATTCTGAATGGTAATGCCGGTATTTCTGCCGACATGGCATTGAGGCTTGAGCAAGCATTGGGTACCAGCGCCGAAATGTGGCTGGAAATGCAGCTCAAGTATGAGCTATGGCAAGCGTCACAGCGTCCACGCGCTCAGGTCACTCCTCTTCACGCGGCTGGGTGAAGGCAAGCTAAAGGTCGTGCTCCATTTGCTTCGTCCCTGCGATGGATCAAGGAGGGCAGTATTAGAGCCACCGTCTGCGTCGGGGTGCTCTTTTTTCATGGCTATCAGCGCTTAAACATATCGTCCAGGCTAGTGGCGAATAACACCTCTCGCATCCAGTCCTTCAACTGATCATGGCCGGCTTGTGCAAGCGCCGTTTCCACCCACTCGGGCATCTCACCAAATTTAAAGGTGAGTTGTGTGCGTACCATATCGCGGGCTTCTTCCAAACGTCCCTCTTGCCGCCCTTCCTGCCGTTCTTTTTGGCGCCAGTTTTCTAAGTTTTCTGCCAACATATCTCTGTCCTCCACTAAGCTATGTAACTGATCCAGGTTGATATTGGTACTCAGCCGCTGCAGGTGGCGTTTTAGCCAGCGAGTCAGGATCTTGTCAATTCTCTCCTTATTTGGATCGTTCTTGATAATGCTGACGATCCTATCTACTGCCAGCTGGAGTGAAGTGTGGTCAAGTGATGCCTTTTCAATTTCGAATACACCGCTTAGAGCACTATGACGCTGAGCGAGTTCCTCATCAGTGTAGGCGCCTTCGTCGATTAAATAATAGCGTAAATGTGGCTGGTAGGATTGTAAGAAAGCAGGAGGCTCGGGCTGCACCATGTCGTAAATATCTTGTTTGGCCTGCCAGCGTCGCGAACCATTATACAGCACGATGGGAAACACCGGCGGAAGCCCTTGACTGGCGGTGGTGGCGCTATTTTTTAATAAGTGATCGTAGAAGCAGGCGACGTAGTGCATGAGCCGAATCGGCATGGTGTGATCGATTGTGGATTGAAGCTCGAGCAGCAGGTAAAGATAGACTTCTTGGGTAGCGCCCTGCCAATTTACTTGCACTGACCAGACCAAGTCTTCAAATTTTTCTTCAAACAGCGGGGTAATGTAATTGCCGCTATGTAGCTGCAACGTTGTGAAATCCATCAGCTCGGCAATGCCTGGGGGTGTAAAGCCTTCAATGAGCTGTTGGACAAACTCAGGGTAACTGAAGAGTTCTTTATAGCCAGTGTCGTAGTGGTTAGCCATGAGGTCTCCTATCGTTTACAACTGCATAACCTAAGAATTCTAATCCAGACCTTTACCTGCCACTTCCCCCCACCATACGCGCCAGTACCCGGTCTTTAAGCCATAAGCGGTGAATCAGCGCCATCGCGATATGGCCGAAAATTAATCCACAGAGCAGCCACGCGAGCGGACCGTGAAGGAGCTCGGCGGGGGCGGTCATCCAGGTGATGTCGCGTTCGACTTCGGGCACTAGCTCCATACCGTAAAAGCGCAGCGCTCCGCCACGCCCGTACTGACGCAGAATGGCAAAAGCGGGTAGCCCAATCAGCAGCCCATAAAAGGTGATATGTACAAGGCGCGCCATGCGACCACCCCATCCAGGCGGCTGCGGAGGACGCTGCTTGCGGTTGACCCATGCCCAGCCAAGTCGCGTCAGGGTTACGATCAGGAGCATAAAACCCAACGAGCCGTGAGGCCCGATGCTCGCCAGGAAGAGCGTGATAGCGTTTTCGCCCATTCCCCGCCAGGCCAGCAACACGGTAAATTGCAGCGTGACCAGCGCGGCGGTCAGCCAGTGCAGCGCACGGCTTATGCGTCCGTAGTGGCTGGGGCTGTCTCGCCAGCCAATGGTCGCTTGAACTGGCTTGCTTGTGTGATCACTGTTGAGCGCTGTGCCGTTTACTGCACCTTTATCCATTGGCTTTGTCCTTGCGCCAGTAGCCCATGCTGGTGACGTACTGCTTGGGTAGCCCGCACTCGTTGACCAAATAGCGGCGCAGCTTCATGGCGACCTTGGTTTCAGCGGCGATCCAGGCGTAGAAGGGTGCGCTGTCGTCCAGGGTGGCGGGTTCCCAGAGCGGGCCGTCCTCATCGTCGTTCTCGTCGTTGGTCGTGGCGCTGGTAGTAGCGTTAGCGGGCGTGCCGCCTAGTGCTTGAATTTCCATGTGCAGATCGATATCGCGCAGCGCTCTCATCAACAGCTCTCCGTGCTGGCAATTGGGGTCGGCATCGCGGGCCAACCAATGCAGTTTGGCGGCCTGGGGCAGCGGCTGGACATCGTCGCTGCGGGGCACTTCGAACAGCGCTTCGGCCCTGGGTTTGAGCGGCAGGTCATCGAGTGTTTCCAAAATGCCGGCCGCCGCGGGGAGGGCGGTCTCATCGGCGATGATCAAGATCCGGCGCACGTTCTGGGGTGGCTTCCACTCAAAGCCCAGTTTGGGGCCTTCCGCATTGGCGTCGGGGGCCGTCATGGCGAGTCGGTCACCGGGACGGGCGCGCATTGCCCAGCGCGACGCGGGGCCATTGTCGCCGTGGAGTACAAATTCGATGTCCACCTCAGCCTTCTCTGGGCGAAGGGCTCGGATGGTGTAGGTGCGCGCAGAGGGGCGCTGGGCGTCCGGCAGTGCGCGGTAGGCACCGTACCAGTCGTGCTCTTCCAGCTTGGCGATCTCAAACAGCGGGTCGAGACTGCCACCGCCTTCGGGGAAGAACAGCTTGACACGCTGATCCGGGGCGTAGGTCGCCATTTGGCTGACTTCCGGGCCAGTGAAAGTAAACCTGACTAATGAGGCGCTGACTTGGGTGCGCCTCGCCAGGGTGATATCGAACAGCTGATAGCTCGGTTTGGCTGCCATGGTGGTGTCTCCATTTATATAAGGAGTCAATTGTAGTGTTAATTATTATCATTTAGAATCGTTGTCAATAATTTAATCATTAACCTCCAGAACTACTTAGGGCTAAGACAATGGTGCTGTTGCCTATCACGTCTCTTTTGGCGAGCTGTTCGGTTAACACAAAAGGGTGCTCGCTATGCTAAGCGCCTCGCAAGTTGCCCATCGGGTGAGAGGCATGTCGCCCGCGAAAGCCTGCCTGTTGCTTAGCCTGCCGATGGCGGTGCTATTTTGGCTGGGCCTGCAGGGCCAAGGGGGAATTACGATAGGGCTACAGGCATTAGTGGCGCCTTCCTTCGAGAACGTTGATGAGCTGCTGCTTCACTATGCTTGGTGGCCGCGCCTCTCGATCGCGCTGCTGGCCGGGGGCGGCTTGGGGCTGGCAGGCGTGCTCATGCAGCAGGTGCTGCGCAACCCCTTGGCGTCGCCCACTACCCTGGGAGTGGCATCGGGCGCTAATTTGGCGTTGATGGCCGCCACCTTGCTGGCGCCGGGCTTGCTGGTGGCGGGCCGCGAATGGGTGGCTTTGTTAGGCGGCGCGCTGGCGGTGGGGTTGGTTTTCCTGCTTTCCTGGCGGCGCGGTTTGGCACCGATTGTGGTGGTGCTGGCGGGCTTGGTCGTCAATTTGTATCTGGGGGCTCTCTCCACCGCGTTGCTGCTGTTTAACCACGAAGCGCTCTCAGGTCTGCTGATTTGGGGGGCGGGGTCGCTGGCGCAAAACGGTTGGGACGGCGTAGCGACTCTCTGGCCGCGGCTGGCGATTAGCTGTGTCGCCGCCTGGTTCCTGCTGCGCCCTCTGGCGGTGCTGGAACTTGACGACGCCAGCGCCAAGAGCCTGGGGGTCTCGCTTACCTATTTGCGCTTTGCAGGCATGGGGCTGGCCGTATTTATTACCGGTAGCATTGTCAGCGTGGTAGGCATCATCGGTTTTATTGGTTTAGCCGCGCCCAACATTGTGCGTATGGCCGGGGCGCGCCGGTTGGGCCCACGGCTGTTATGGTCGACCCTGTTGGGAGCGGTACTGCTGGCGACGACGGACCTGCTGCTGCAGCAGTTCGGTGGTATGGTGGCGGCCTTTATTCCCACCGGGGCGATTACCGGAGCCCTGGGAGCGCCGCTGTTAATGTGGCTGATCCCACGACTGAAACTTCAGGGCGACCAGCCGCCCAAAGGGGCGGGTGTTTTCGCCCACCGTCACCCGGCGCCTTACCGCCTGGCCACCGGTTTGATCCTCGCGCTACTGGGCGCCACCCTGCTTGGTCTGCTGGTCGGCCAGGGGGTTGATGGCTGGTATTTGCTGTCGCCGGATAACTGGAACGTCATGCAGTGGCGTCTGCCGCGAGTAATGGCGGCCGCCGCCAGCGGCTTGATGCTGGCGATTGCCGGGACGATTCTCCAGCGTCTTTCCGCCAACCCTATGGCCAGCCCCGAAGTGCTGGGTATCAGCGGTGGCTGTGCCATTGCGCTGATCCTGGGGATTTTTCTGCTGCCCGCGCCGACCAACCTAATGCTAATCGGGGTTGGCACCCTGGGGGCTTTCGCGACGCTACTGGTATTGGTAGGTATCAACCGCAAGAGCGGTTATCTCCCCGAGCGTTTGCTGCTCACCGGGGTGGCGGTCAGTGCGTTGTTTGATGCGGTGCGCAGCGTGATGCTGGCGGGCGGTGACCCTCGCGGCCAGCAGGTGATCGCCTGGCTGGCGGGTTCCACTTACTACGTGGATATCACCAACGCCGTGGTGGTCGGGGGCATTGCTGCCGCGCTGGCGCTGATCACACTTCCCTTCACCCGCTGGCTGGATATTATGCCGTTAGGTGCAGCGACGGCCAAGGCCCTTGGGGTCACCCTCAACCGCGCCCGTTTGGCGTTGCTGCTACTGGTGGCGCTGCTCACCGCCTGTGCCACCCTGGTAGTGGGGCCGCTTTCATTTATTGGCCTACTGGCGCCGCATATGGCGCGCTTGGTCGGCTTCTCTCGTGCAGGGCAACACCTGTTGGGAGCGGCGTTGATCGGCATGCTATTGATGGTGCTGGCGGACTGGGTGGGGCGCCAGATTATTTTCCCGTATGAGATACCGGCGGGCTTGGTCGCCTCCTTGATTGGCGGGGCTTACTTTATGTGGGGGCTGCGGCGGCTATGAATAACATGGCGACCAAACCGAGTGAGCTTTTGGCAGCGGCGGATCC
>NZ_LYXG01000024.1:0-21166 GCF_001663515.1 Halomonas sp. G11 | reverse complement strand
GCCGCCAGGGTTTTTTCCGCGATGGCAAAGCCCACGGCGTTGGCAAAGCCCTGCCCCAATGGGCCGGTGGTGGTTTCAATGCCCGGCGCGTAGCCATATTCCGGGTGCCCGGCGGTCGGCGAATGCAGCTGGCGGAAATTCTGCAACTCTTCCAGGCTCAGCTCGTAACCGGTCAGGTGGAGGAGCGAATAGAGCAGCATGGAACCGTGCCCGTTGGACAGCACGAACCGGTCACGATCGGCCCATTTGGGGTCTTCGGGGTTGTGCTTGAGGTGGTCATTCCACAGCACTTCGGCAATATCCGCCATCCCCATGGGCGCGCCCGGATGGCCGGACTTGGCCTTCTGGACGGCATCCATGGAAAGGGCGCGAATGGCATTGGCCAGCTCAAAACGGGACGGCATGGGGTGCTCCTCGCCTGAAAACGTGAATAATAAAAGCGCTATTGTCGCTGACTTCCCGGGCGTCGGCAAATTCTATGGCCTCGTTCTGGGAAGAACTTCCAACAGCGTGTAAACTTTGGCCCCCGAAGCGCAGTGTTGCTTCTTTAATAGGTGGGCAGGGCAACTTCCTGCCATGATTTCCTGATGATGCTGCGGTGACTTGCCGCCGTCACACCGAGGGTAGAGTGCGCGATGAGCGAATATTCCCTGTTTACCTCCGAGTCCGTCTCCGAAGGCCATCCGGATAAAATTGCCGACCAGATTTCCGATGCGGTGCTGGATGCCATTATTGCCCGTGACAAACAGGCGCGCGTTGCCTGTGAAACCCTGGTCAAGACCGGTGTCGCGATCATTGCCGGTGAAATCAGCACGAATGCCTGGGTGGACCTTGAGACCCTGGTACGTGATGTGATTACCGAGATCGGCTATACCTCATCGGATGTAGGCTTCGATGGCGCCACCTGTGGCGTGGTCAACCTGATCGGTAAACAGAGCGTCGATATTGCCCAGGGCGTTGACCGTAGCAAGCCGGAAGATCAGGGCGCGGGCGACCAGGGGTTGATGTTTGGCTACGCCACCAACGAGACCGACTCCTTCATGCCGGCGCCGATCCATTACTCGCATCGTCTGGTAGAGCGCCAGGCCGAGCTGCGCAAGAACGGCCTGCTGCCTTGGCTGCGCCCGGATGCCAAGAGCCAGGTGACCTTCCGCTATAATGAGCAAGGCCAACCCTGTGGCGTCGATGCCGTGGTGCTCTCCACCCAGCACGATCCGGATATCGACCAGCAAGACCTGCGTACCATGGTCAAACGGGAAATTATCGAGCAGGTGATTCCCGCCGAATGGCTCGATGAAGATACCCAATACCACATCAATCCAACCGGCAAGTTCGTGATTGGCGGCCCGGTGGGCGACTGTGGCTTGACCGGCCGCAAGATCATTGTCGATACCTACGGTGGCATGGCACGCCATGGCGGCGGCGCCTTCTCGGGCAAGGACCCGTCCAAGGTTGACCGCAGCGCGGCCTATGCGGGGCGCTATGTGGCAAAAAACATCGTGGCGGCGGGCCTCGCTGACAAATGTGAAATCCAGATCTCCTACGCAATCGGCGTGGCCGAGCCGACCTCCGTGTCCATCGATACCTTCGGCACTGGCAAGGTGAGTGATGCCCAGATCGTCAAACTGGTGCGTGAGCATTTTGACCTGCGTCCTTTCGCGATTACCCGAATGCTCGACCTGCTTCACCCGATGTACCAGTTGACCGCCGCCTACGGACACTTCGGCCGCGAGCCATTTGAGCACAGCTACCATTGGGTCGATGATAAAGGTCATACCCAGCAAGAGACGTTTATCGCCTTCCCTTGGGAGCGCACCGACAAGGCCGATACGCTCCGTCAGGCAGCTGCTTTGTAAGATATTTGCTCGCTGTGGTGTAAGAAAACGTCCCTTTGGCGCATGCCGGGGACGTTTTTTATGCGCAGTGCGCTAGGCTAACGCCATTAATGGATAAAGTGGCGGAGGCTGATGGCAATGAAACGATATAGGCAGGGATGGCTGGCGGGCTGGTTGATGGCGGTCTCCCTAACGGTGCAGGCAGGAGAGTGCCCCGACTGGAGCACCGAGCGACTGACACGCGAGAGCCAGGCACTCTCGGCGCAGGTAGAAGTTTGGGATCGTGCCTATCATGATCAGGGCGTATCCTTGATTGACGATGCGCTCTACGATCAAGCCGTGGCGCGTTTGGCTGAATGGCAGAAATGCCTGGGCAAGGTCCCCAGTCACCAACCTTTGACCCGCATCACCAGTACGCGTGACAGTCGGGCTCACCCTTACGCGCAAACCGGCCTTGAAAAAACCGATGATGAGGGGGTGAGACGCTTTAGCAGCCGCCGGGATAACCTTTGGATTCAACCAAAGGTCGATGGTGTGGCGGTCACATTGCGGTACCAGGAAGGTGAGCTGGTAGAGGCGGTGAGCCGTGGTGATGGCGAGCGCGGCCAGGACTGGACGGCCCGTGTCCGTGAGTTACCTGCTGTACCCAATAAGCTGCCCACGCCGCTGTCCGGTGTCTTGCAGGGCGAGCTGTATTGGCGTTTGCCGGATCATGTCCAATCACGAAACCCCGCCACGGGAGCGCGAGGAAATGTCGCTGGTGCGATGGCCCAGCAAGCGCCAACGCAGCAAATGCGAGAACAAGTGGGGCTGTTTATCTGGGGCTGGCCTGACGGCCCAACCGACATGGAAAGCCGCTTAGCCCAACTGAGCGCGCTGGGGTTTGATACCGCCGACTATACCCACCGACTGGATGATCATCAGGATGCGGCTTATTGGCGGGATAAGTGGTTCAACGGCCCACTGCCGTTTGCCACTGACGGCGTCGTGCTCAAGCAGGCCGAGCGCCCCGGCGTTCGCCGCTGGTCTTCGTCGCCACCGGAGTGGGCAGTGGCCTGGAAATACCCGGCCCAGCAGGCGCTGGCAGAGGTGCGCGGTATTGAGTTTCGCGTC
The DNA here is from genome assembly GCF_001663515.1 of Halomonas sp. G11. Lineage (NCBI taxonomy): Bacteria > Pseudomonadati > Pseudomonadota > Gammaproteobacteria > Oceanospirillales > Halomonadaceae > Halomonas > Halomonas sp. G11. The sequence goes on along the minus strand of NZ_LYXG01000024.1, from coordinate 18,218 downwards.
GGGCGCACCGGGCGAGTAACGCCGCTGATATGGCTTAATCCTGTCCTGTTGGAAGGGCGGCGCATCAGCCGTGTTTCATTAGGCTCCCTGGAGCGCTGGGAATCACTGGATGTTCGCCCCGGCGACCAGGTGGCAGTCACTCTTGGGGGGCTGACGATTCCGCAGCTGACTGAGGTGGTATGGCATACCCAGGAGCGCTCGCCGCTGTCTCCGCCGTCACCCCAGCGCTACCACCTGCTGAGCTGCTTTGAGTTAACCCCTGGCTGCGAAAGCCAGTTGCTGGCGCGGCTCGTTTACCTTGGCGACCAGTTGAAGATGCAGGGCGTTGGTGAGGGGACCTGGCAGGCGCTGATGGAAGCGGGCGTGGTTACCCGCCTGCTAGGCTGGCTGACCGTTGAGCCAGCCGAGCTTGAGCAGGCTTACGGTATTGGCCATGCGACCGCCGCGGTGCTGATGGAGCAGTTTCAAGCCGCGCGCTTCGCCCCCTACGCCAATTGGCTTGACGCGCTGGGGATGCCGCCTGGTGGTAGTGCCCGCTTGGGCGACTGGTCTACCCTGGCGGGCCTCACGCGTTCCGAGTGGCAGGCCCAGCCAGGTGTCGGGCCGGTGCGTGCAGAGGCGCTGGTGGCGTTCTTTAGCCATCCCGACGTGCAGCAGATGGCAGCGCAGTTAAACGAAATAGGGGTTGAGGGTTTTTAACCCATTGGGTGGTCGGCAGATTCAAGCGTCTACCCCAGCCCCGTCATGCGCAGCATTAAACCGAGATAGAGCGGAATTAGCAGCGGCGCAAGCAGTGTCGTGACCAGCACTGCTAAGGCGCCTTTTTGTGGCTGGATGCCCAATTCCATGGCCACCACCACGACGTTGGAGGCCATGGGCACCACGCCTATCAGCAGCAGCGCCATGGCCAGTTCCGTGGAAAGCGGCGCCGCCCACTGCAGCATTAAAGCGGCCCCCAGCATGACCAGCGGCCAGAGCAGGTAGCGAAGGCCCAGGCAGGTGGCTACAAAACGAGCATCCCAGGCGTCAAGCGTCACTTGGCTTAGGGTCATGCCGATAATCATCATGCCCAGCAGCGTGTAGGTGGCGGGGAACACCTGGAGTGAACTCATGACCGCGGCGGGGACGGTGATCTCAAGGGCACTAAGCAGTAACGCTGACAGGAAGGCGTAGATAAGCGGTAAGCGGGAAATTTTGATCAGGCTTTCGCGTATCGAAAAGCGTCCGCGAGCGCTGAGGTAAAAACCCACGGTAAATTCATAGATATTGATCCCCAGCATGCAGAACAGGTAAAGCGTAACCCCCTCGGGGGGCAGCAATATCAACGCAATCGGCAAGCCAAAGTAGCCGGTATTGCCGGTTCCCGAGGAAAATGCCAGCAGGGCGGCTTCCTGTTCGCCAAAGCGGTAGCGTGTGAAGCGTTGTACCAACAGCGCCATCAGGCTCGCGATAATGAACAGCGCTAATGTGAGCAGTAAGTAATCAGGCGTTGGCCCGCCGTTCATCAGCGCGCGAAAAATGGTAAAGGGAGCAATCAGGTAAATCAGCAGCGTCGCAATCGGGCGAGGGTCTAGCTTGAGCCGTTGGGCGGCCAGCCAGCCTAACCCCACATAGCTGAGTAACATGAGCAGCGGCCCAACCAATGCGCCAGGTGTAAGATCCATTTACCCCCCCATCATATGTGTGTCATCGATGAACATGAGTCGAATTAAAGACCGAGCGTGGAATCTTTCATTAGCCCCAGCGCAACGGAACAGCGAGAATAGCGCAAAATATCATGACTATTGACACATTGTGAGGAAATCCCATGAGCCGCCACGAGCATCCGCTAGGTATTAGCTTTGAATTCTTTCCACCGGGCACCGATGCCGGGCGCGACAAGCTAATCCAGACACGCGATGAACTGGCCGCCCGCAACCCGCGGTTTTTCTCGGTTACCTACGGTGCCGGTGGTTCAACCCAGGCCCGTACTCGCGAGATTGTTCGCCAGGTGAGTCAGAGCGGTGTGACTACTGCCCCGCACCTTTCCTGTATTGGGAGCGAAAAGGCCCAGCTGCGGGATCTGTTGGCCCAGTACCGTGAAGAAGGCGTCGACAGCCTGGTGGCCTTGCGCGGCGATATGCCGTCCGGTATGGCCAGCATCGGTGAGCTGCGCTACGCCAATGAGCTGGTCGAATTCATTCGTGATGAAACGGGTGACCACTTTGATATTGCCGTCGCTGCGTATCCAGAATCTCATCCACAGGCCCCCAACCTCGACAAGGATGTGGAAAACTTTGCGCGTAAAATGAAGGCCGGGGCCAACATGGCGATTACCCAATACTTCTTCACCGCTGATGCCTATTTCCACTTTGTTGATAAAGCCCGTGCATCAGGCGTTGAGCAGCCGATCATTCCAGGGATCATGCCGATCACCAATTACACCAAGCTGGCGCGCTTCTCCGATGCCTGCGGCGCGGAAATCCCACGCTGGATTCGCAAGCAGCTGGAATCCTACGGCGACGACAGCGAGGCCATTGCCGATTTCGGCACCGATGTCGTCAGTCGACTCTGCCAGCGTTTGCTGGACGGTGGCGCGCCGGGGCTGCACTTTTACACGCTTAATCAATCCAAGCCGGTGTTGAAGATTGTCGATAATCTGAGCGGCTAGACGAACCTGAAATACGAAAACCCCGCTCAAGATTAACTGAGCGGGGTTTTTTTAGGCTTCGCATTTAACGACTGGCGTCAATTAGCCCGTTTGCGGCGTCTTGTTACCACCGCCGTGCTGTTTACGCTGCATGATAAACAGGATGGCACCAATGGCCAGGCCCGCTACATCGGTATAAATACCGCCGTAAATCATGAAGATCGCACCTACCAGCATGACGATACGCTGGAGTGTATTCACCGGACCGAAGAACCATTTCTGGACCATGCCCGAGAGCAATACGATACCCAGTGTTGCGGTCACCCCGACGCGCAGAATCTGCATGGCAGAGCCTTCCATCAGCATGGCCGGGCTGTAGAAGAACATGAACGGCACGATGAAAGCGGCTAACCCGATCTTGAACGACGCCACCGAGGTGCCCATGGGGTTGTCGCCGGAAATACCCGCTGCCGCATAGGAGGCCAGTGCCACCGGCGGGGTGATCGCGGAGACCACCGCGAAGTAGAACACGAAGAAGTGGGCAACCAGCGGCTCGATGCCGATGTTGATCAAGCCGGGTGCAACGACCGATGCGGCCACGGCATAAGCTGCCGTGGTGGGCATGCCCATCCCCAGCAGAATACTGATCAGCATGGCAAACACCAGCGCCAGAAGCTGGCTCACACCCGCCAGACCGAGCAGCAGCGACGAGAAACGTGCCCCCACGCCGGTCAGCGAGATAACCCCGACAATCAGGCCCGCACAGGCGCACACGGCGATAATCTGGATCGACATGGTGCCAGCCAGCTGGAGTGCTTTCAAAATGGCACGAAGCCCCATTTTGTTAGGTGAAATCCAGCTGACAACCGCCGCTGACGCCGTTGCCAGAGTCCCCGCACGAATCACCGAATAGCCCATGAACAGCGCGACGATCAGGATGATAATGGGGGCGAACAGGTAGACCTGCTTGACCAGCCTGGAGAATAGCGGGATCTCTTCTTTGCGCATGCCGCGCATGCCTTTGCGGGCCGCCTCAAAGTCGACCATGAAGTAGACGGATGCAAAGTAGAGAATGGCAGGAATAATGGCGGCAATGGCAATCTCTGTATACGGAATGCCGGTCACTTCGGCCATGATGAAGGCGCCCGCGCCCATGATCGGCGGCATGATCTGCCCGCCGGTAGAGGCGGCCGCTTCAATCGCCCCGGCGCTGCGCGCTGGGTAACCCACCTTTTTCATCAGCGGGATCGTCAGCGAGCCGGTCGAGACGACGTTACCGGCGGATGTGCCGTTGATCATGCCCATCAGGCCCGACGCGAAGATAGACACCTTGGCCGGGCCACCGCGAGCGCGCCCCGCCGCTGCAAAGGCGAAGTTGACGAAATAATCGCCCACTTTGGAGGCCTGCAGAAAGGCAGCGAAAATAATGAACAGGATAATGTAGGTCGACGATACGGCAGTGGTGGGCCCGAGAATGCCCGTATCGGTATACACCTGACTGAAGAAGCGTTGCAGCGAAAGGCCCGGGTAGCCCAGGAAGCCGGGCAACGCAGGACCCGCAAAGACATAGGTCAAGAATACCGCTGAGATGACAACCAACGCCAATCCGGCGACGCGGCGGGTCAGCTCCAGAATCAGCATGGAGCCTGCAATTGCCGCCCAGGAGATGCCTGATGGGGCAAAGGACGTGCCGGTCGACATGCGTATGTTGGTGTTGAACGCCACCAGCAAATAGCCTGCACTGGCGGCTGCGCAAACCATGAGTACCAGATCTGCCGGGTTAAAACGATGGCGCGCCTGGCGATAAAACCATGACAGTACAATGGCACCGGCCGTGGTCGCCATGAGCGGATAGCCGTAATGCCAGTTCTCGACGCTAGGGTCGATACGCATTGCCTCGCCACTAAGGGTCTGGTGCATCAGAAACACCTGCACCAGTGTATAGGTGGCGGGAACAAGCAGCGCATAACTTGCCCACTTCAAGGCAGCGCCAGATGCCTGGTGGTCGTCCTCGGCAAAACGCGCACCGGCAAACAGCCCGTAACCGAGGATAAGCGCACCGGCAATGTGCAGGATGCGAAACGACCAGGTTTCCAGGGGAAACACATTCAGTGAAATCAGGTGGAAACTTGAATAGGCAATGGCTAACGCCGCAAACAAGAAAAACTGCCAGCCGGTGAAAAGACGGCGGTTGGATTCAACAATCTCTTCATCGACACCCTCGGCAATAGACTCAGGGACCGATTCAGCATCCTGGGCATCATCCTTGAGGCCATTGGGTTCTTGGTCGATTTTGTGACTCATTAGAGTTCACCCTCACAGCAAACAAAGGGGCATTAGCGAAAACTGCCCCGGCCAACCTTGATTGGCACGGGGCAGACGACAGCAAGTGTTGCTTACTTGATCATGTCTTCGTCGATCTCGTAGCCGTTCTCTTCATACCAGCGAGCAGCACCCGGATGGAAAGGCAGCACGGTGTTGTGCTTGATGTTTTCCGGAATGGTGGTCGCTGCACTGCGGTGAACAGACTGCATACGGTCGTTGTTTTCCATGGTGGCTTTGGTGACTTCGTAAACAAAGTCTTCCGGCAGGTCGCAACCGGCGATGGCAAAGTTCCACATGGAAACGGCGCGGGCGTCTTCTTCAAGCGTTTCGTAGGTGCTAGCCGGGATGGAGAATTCCGCTACGGGGAAGGCTTCCATCACCGTTTCCAGCTCTTCTTCATTGAACTCGATGATGTTGACATCGGTTTGCACTTCGAGCTGGCTAACTGCCGGGATCGGAATACCGGCAGCAAAGGCGATAACGTCAAGCAAGCCGTCCTGCAGCTGACCGCCCAGATCTGACCAGCCGCCGTTACGGCGTTCAAAGTTGACGCCTAATTCTTCCAGCATCGCCGGGAAGTAGGTGTCAGACGTGGAAGCCGATGGGCCAAAACCGATACGTGCGCCGTCGGGAATATCGGAAATTGATTCAATGCCGCTGTCGGAGAGAACAGTGATCGAGAACGGCGTTTCATACATGGGGAACATCGCGCAGACGTTGTCCATTTCCAGGCCTGGAGCGAGGGGGCTTTTACCGTTCACTGCATCGGCAGCCGGACCCATGGTCGCCAGACCAAAGGCGGCATCGCCGTTATGCACCAGTGCCAGGTTCTGGGTAGGGCCGCCGGTCACTTCGCCGCCACCGGAGATGTCCAGCTCATCGGCAATAAAGTTGGCCCAGCCGGAGCCATAAACGAAGTAAGTGCCCCCTTGGCTCGCGGTGCCAACGGTAAAGTTGTCCGGCCAGTCTTCGCGGTCGGCCTGGACGCTACCGGCTGCAAGAATCGCGCTGCTGGTCAGTAATGCCAATGTGGTCGGTTTAAAATTGCGCATGGCGAATTTCCCTAGTTGTTTATTGAGGTTGTTAACGCGCTGGTGGTACACGGATGAAGCAACGCCACCAGCGGTGAGCCATAAACTAGAGCGATTGTTGTGCCAAGACAAGTCTTTGTCTTTAAAACCAATGACTTGAAATTTTTCTTTTCAACGTTAGTCGTATAGAGAAAAGCACGAAGTGTCTGGTGTTGCGCACGGTAAACAGGGTTTTGTGTGCGTTAATCCGCACACGTTGTCTCGCCGACGCGATTTTTTTAATCGCTATGAGTCGGACGGTTTGTGGTCAGGGTCCATGATCCGCACAGGCTGGATCTCATTCTGGGCGGGCTCCGGGCGGGCTTGATTGACCCGGGTGGTCAGCTCCCCGGGGGCTTCGTCCTCGATGGGTAGCTGTTCGAAAAAATCACAGCTAACGCATTCCCGGTAACGAATACCGTTTTGCTCCCAGACACGAACGCGGTCCATGGCAGCACACCGTGGGCAGGTCACGCCTGCAATAAAACGTTTTACGCTCGACATCATCAGGCTCCAATGGCGCGCCCCCAGAGAGGGCGCGTTCAGGTAGGGCGGGTTTAAGCGGCACGGATCCCGCTATGACGTAATAACGGGTCGACGCTGGGTTCGCGGCCGCGAAAGGCACGGAACATGTCGGCAGCATCGCGTGCGCCGCCTTGCTCGAGGATCTCTTGCCGGAAGCGCTGGCCGGTAGCAGGGTCAAAGATACCGGCTTCTTCAAACGCGCTCCAGGCATCGGCCGACAACACTTCTGCCCATTTGTAGCTGTAGTAACCCGCCGCGTAGCCCCCTGCAAAAATGTGCCCGAAGCTGTTTTGAAAGCGGTTGAAGGCAACGGTGGGGACCACGGAAACGTGCTGGCGTACCTCGTCGAGTAGCGCCTGGACATCGCTGGCGCTGGGGGATTCGAGCTCGTGGTGCAAGCGCAGGTCGAACAGCGAGAACTCAATCTGACGTGCCATGCCCATGGCGGACTGGAAGTTTTTGGCGGCCTGTAAGCGCTCCAGCAAGGCTTCAGGCAGAGGGTCGCCGCTGTCGACATGGCCGGCAATCAGGTCGAGCCCTTCGCGTTCCCAGCAATAGTTTTCCATGAACTGGCTCGGCAGTTCGACGGCATCCCAGGCGACGCCATTAATACCCGAAATATCAGCAATGGTTTGCCTGGTCAGCATGTGGTGCAAGCCATGGCCAAACTCATGGAATAGCGTGGTGACTTCATCGTGGGTCAGCAGCGCGGGCTTGTTGTCCACCGGCGGGGTGAAATTGCAGGTAAGAAAAGCGACGGGAAGCTGCAAGCCGTCATGCGTCTGGCGGCGTACCCGGCAATCGGCCATCCAGGCACCGCCACGCTTGCCTTCGCGGGCGTAAAGGTCGAGATAGAAACCGGCAATCGGCTGATCATTGTCGGTGATCCAGTAGAAGCGCACGTCGTCGTGGTAGTGCGCAACGTTAGTATCTTCTTTAAAGCGTACGCTGTAGAGCCGTTCAACCACCTGAAAGAGCCCATCGACGACCTGCGGTGCGGGAAAATAAGGGCGCAGCTGTTCTTGCGAAATGGCGTAGCGTGCTTCGCGCAGTTTCTCGCTGGCATAGGCGACGTCCCAGGGTTCAAGCGTCTCGATCCCCAGCTCAGTACGCGCAAACTCGCTGAGTTCGGCGACTTCCTGCTGGGCTTGGGGGACGGCGCGGTTCGCCAGGTCGGTCAGGAAGGTAAGCACTTGCTCAGGGGAGTCGGCCATCTTGGTGACCAGCGAATAGTCGGCGTAGGTATCAAAGCCCAACAGGTGAGCGAGCTCCTGGCGCAGCGCCAGTATTTCTTCAAGAATGGGCGCATTGTCGAATTTGCCAGCGTCTGGCCCTTGGTCGGACGCACGGGTGACGAAAGCGGTATACACTTCGCGGCGCAGTTCCCGGTTATCGGCATAGCTGACCACTGGAAAAAAGCTGGGAAAATCGAGGGTGATACGAAACCCATCAATGCCCTTGGCCTCCGCCGTTGCCTTCAGCGTATCCAGCGCGCTTTGCGGCAAGCCCGCCAGCGTGTCGGCATGCCTGATATCTTTGTGCCAGGCCTGTGTGGCGTCGAGCACGTTATTGGAAAACTGGTTGGACAGTACCGAGAGGCGCGCCTGAATATCACCGTAACGGGCTTTTTTATCGGCGGGCAGGTCGACGCCAGCCAGGCGGAAATCGCGGAGCGCGTTATCGACAGTGCGCTGCTGGGCCGGGCTTAGCTGAGCCCACGCGGGCCCTGCCTTGAGCGCTTGCCAGCCATGGAAAAGCCCTTCGTGTTGCCCTACCCAGGTACTGAACTCGGAAAGCTGTTCCAGGCAAGTTTGGTAGGCGTCGCGGAACTCGGGTGTATTCATGGTCCCGTTGAGGTGCGAAACCGGAGACCACGCTTGAGTGAGCCGGTCATTGACAGCTTCGATGGGCTCGGCAAAGTTCTCCCATGTGGGCGCTGTGTCATTGGCCTGTTGGGCGAGCTGGTCAATCGTGTCACGGCTTTCGCTGATCAGGGTTTCAACCGCTGGGACCACGTGCTCGGCGCGGATGTCGGTGAACGGGGGCAGCGAGTGAGTCTCGAGCAGCGGATTGTGGGACATAGGTGCCTCGTTGGGTATGGGTGAAGAGCGACGAGCGCTGTCATGGCATTAGAGTGCGGGCAAACGTGAGTTGTTTCAATGCTGGAGGATTACCGCGACTTGCCTTCAGTCCTGCGCCTGTTAGTCTTGCGGGCTTTCAGGGCCACCAAGGCGAGAATCATCAATGAGTAAAACGCTAGAGCGCTGGGGGTCAAAACGGGCCTTTATCCTGGCGGTAACGGGTGCTGCGGTGGGGCTGGGTAACATCTGGCGCTTCCCTTATGTGGCCGGAGAGAACGGCGGCGCGGCGTTTTTATTGATCTACGTGGCCTTTGTGATATTGCTCGGCATACCCGTGATGATGGCAGAAATTTTAATAGGCCGCGCCGGACGCCGGGGGCCCATGCAGTCCCTGGGGGTACTGGCCGCCGAGGCGGGTGCCTCGCGGCACTGGCGCTGGTTGGGCCTTTTCGGCGCTTTCACGGTGTTCTGCATCCTGTCGTTTTACTCGGTGGTTTCCGGCTGGTCCATCGAATTTCTGGTGGCCTCCATCAACGGCAATTTCAGGGGCGCCAGTGCTGCTGATATTGGTGCCGGTTTTGATGCCTTTCTGGCCAATCCAGGCCTGCTGATTTTTAACCACACACTGTTTCTGCTGATGACCATGGTGGTTGTGGCGGCGGGCGTTGCCAAAGGTCTGGAACGGCTAAACAATCTGTTAATGCCCCTGCTGTACGGCCTGTTGCTGTTGCTGGCGGCCTATGCGGCCACGACCAGCGGTTTCGGTACAGCCTTGTCCTGGCTATTTTTACCCTCATGGGAGGCGCTAACGCTCAGCGTTGTGCTGCATGCCATGGGACATGCCTTTTTTACCCTGGCCGTGGGGGCGTGTGCGTTGATGGCTTATGGTGCCTATATGCCTGACGAGCAGAGCCTGCCGCGGGCGGCCATGGCGGTTGCGGTGTTGGACATCAGCGTGGCGCTACTGGCCGGTATTGCGATCTTTTCGGTGGTATTTTCCCAGGGAATGGACCCTGCTGATGGCCCAGGGTTGATGTTTGTGACCCTGCCAATTGCCTTTTCGGAGCTGCCCTGGGGGTCGCTGTGGCTGAGTGTGTTCTTTCTACTTTTGTTGTTGGCGACCTGGACATCGGCGATTAACCTGGCTGAGCCGATGGTGGCCACATTACAGGGGTTAGGCTGGCGGCGGAGCGCTTCAACGGCCGTCGTGGCGCTTAGCGTGTGGTCGATGGGTCTGCTATCGGCGCTGTCGTTCTCAACACTCGCTGATTTTCGCCCGCTGCTCGGACGTAATGTATTCGAATTGGTCAGCAGTATTCCGCCGGATATTTTCCTGCCGTTAGGCGGTCTGTTAATTGCGATCTTTGCCGCCTGGGTGCTGCCTCGCGATTCAGCCACAGCTTCGTTGGGCGTGGGTGAGCGCGGTTATCTATGCTGGCGCAACGTGGTTCGCTGGGTGTCGATTCCGCTGACGCTTATGGTTCTGCTTAGCGGGTTGCTATAGTGGTGCGCCATCCCTGCATCAAAAGTGAGGAGCATACAATGAGCAGTGCGTTAAGAAGCTTCAACAGCATGACGCCGCGTCTGGGCGAGCGGGTGTATATTGATTCGGCCAGTGTCGTAATTGGTGATGTCGAACTGGGTGACGACTGTTCGGTATGGCCGATGACGGTGATTCGCGGCGATATGCATCGTATTCGAATTGGTGCCCGCACCAGCGTTCAGGATGGCAGCGTGCTGCATATCACCCATGCCAGTGACTACAACCCCGAGGGTTTCCCGCTTACCGTGGGTGACGACGTGACCATTGGCCATAAAGCGATCCTTCATGGCTGTACCCTGGGGAGCCGTATTCTGGTTGGCATGGGGGCGATTGTCATGGATGGTGCCGTGGTGGACGATGAAGTCATCATTGCCGCCGGTGCGGTCGTGACCCCGGGCAAACACCTGGAAAGTGGCCATGTTTATGCAGGTAATCCGGCCAAGGCATTGCGTCCCCTTAAAGATAAGGAACGCGCTTTCTTTACTTACACCGCTGGTAATTACGTCAAATTGAAAGATAGCTTTCTTGCCGAACCAAGTCCCTCTTAAGCGCTTCATTCCCCTCTTTTTTTGTTGGAAAGTCGTATTGTATCGGCCGGAAATCTGTTAATTTATACAGTTTTCTGGTCGAGCGTGTCATGGCGAACTTTCGCACCCACATCACGGTGGCCTCTGCGGGCGGTATGCTGCTGGCTTATGCTGGCTGGCAACTAGAGTGGTGGGCGCCTTCCCAGGCCTTATTGGTGGTGTTGTTGACCGCGCTTGGCGGTATTTTGCCCGATATCGATGCCGACCGGTCACATTCAATCCGGCTCATTTTCAATATCCTGTCCATACCGGCACTGGTGCTGGGCGTGCTTATATTGCAGCCCTGGTTGTCCACTGGTCAGTTGTTAATGGCCTGCGGTGGCGTTTACTTGGCGGTGCGTTATCTAGCGGGGATCACGTTTTCGCGTTTTACGGTACACCGCGGTATCTGGCATTCACTGTTGGCGAGCCTTTTATGCGCGCTGCTGACAACGGCCGTGAGCTTTCAACTGCTTTCCCAGCCAGCGTGGCTGGCCTGGTCGCATGGGGCGGCGGTATGGATCGGGTTTGTTATTCACTTGCTGTTGGACGAAATCTACAGCGTCGACTTGGAAGGCGCTCGGCTCAAGCGTTCCTTCGGTACGGCGCTGAAGTTTGGCGATTGCCGCCGCCCGCTGTCGAATATGTTGATGCTGATTGCCTTGCTGCCGCTCTGGCCCTGCCTGCCTCCCTGGCAGGTGTTGGGCGAGCTGCTCCATCAAGGATCGCTGCTATGGCGGTAGTCGTTAGCGTGTAGCCCATGTTTTTTCAGCTTGTCGTAGAAGGTCTTGCGCGGAATGCCAAGATGGTGGCAGACCTCGGTGACGCGCCCGTGATGGCGGGAAAGTGACTGGCTGATCAGGCTTTTTTCAAACAGCTCGACCTGGCGGGGAAGCGTTGGCTCTTCGGTATCTGCCTGAGCGCCCTCAAGCAGGGCATCCAGCCGGTAGTCGAAGGCTGCGCCAAGCAGTACGTAGCGTTCGGCCAGGTTGCGCAATTCACGTACGTTACCCGGCCAGTCGTGGGCAAGCAGGCTGGCAATACCATGGCTGTCGACGGTGGGCGCTTCCAGGCCGCTGCGGTTGGCCGCCACGACGGCAAAATGCTGGAAGAGCAGGGGTATATCTTCACGTCTTTCGCGCAGCGCTGGCAGCGGTAAGGTCACCACGTTCAGCCGGTAATAGAGATCCTCGCGAAAGCGACCGTCCTCGGCGGCGGCTTTGAGGTCGATTTTTGTAGCGGCAATCACGCGGATGTCGAGCGGTATCACATCGTTGGCGCCCAGTCGCTCAATATGTCGCTCCTGCAGTACGCGCAAAAGTTTGACCTGCAGGGCGAGGGGCATGGACTCAATTTCGTCCAAGAAGACGGTACCGCCGTTAGCGTGCTCAAACTTGCCGATTCGCCGTTCAACCGCGCCGGTAAAGGCGCCTTTCTCATGGCCAAACAGTTCAGACTCGATGGTGTGTTCAGGCACGGCGCCACAGTTAATGGCCATGAAAGGGTGGTTGCGCCTAGCGCTGCGCTCGTGAATGGCGCGGGCCACCAGGTCTTTGCCGGTCCCGGTTTCACCGAACAGCAGTACGTCAGCCTCGACCTGGCTGATGCGTTGAATCATCGCCGCCAAGCGGGAGATTACCGGAGTGCGACCCACCAGGCGCGGGCCGAGCGCCGCCTGCTGAGCTTCGAGTTCTGCTTTGAGGCGATTGTTTTCCAGGCTGAGCTGGCGTTTTTCGATACCCCGGCGCACCACGTCGAGCAATTCGTCACCGGCAAAAGGCTTCTCCAGGAAATCCCATGCTCCGGCGCGCATGGCCTCGACGGCTGTTGAAATATCACCGTGGCCGGTAATCAAAATGATCGGCAGGGTGCTGTCGCGACGATGGAGTTCGTGCAGCAACGCCATGCCATCCATACCCGGCATGCGAATATCGCTGACAATGACACCGGGAAAGTTGGCGGGGAGTGCGGCCAGGGCTGCTTCAGCGGATTCGAAGCAGTGTGGGGTATAACCGGCAAGTTCAAGGGTCTGGCTGGCGGTGATACGCAGGTGTGGTTCATCGTCAATCACCATGACCGGCAGCGTCGACGGCTCATGCATCGGAAACAGTCTCCTGAGTAGCCCGCGGGGCAGGTGCGAGAGGCAGTGTGATGGTAAAGCAGGCGCCGCCGCCAGGCAGATTGGCTGCCTGCAACTTGCCGCCTAGGTCGTCCATGATACGCGATGAAATGGAAAGCCCTAAACCTAGCCCGCTACCAGGTGCTTTGGTAGTGAAAAACGGCTCGAAAACCTGTTCAAGGTATTGGGACGGAATGCCTGGGCCGTTATCAGCAACCTGGATAATCACCTGCTGGCTGTTGGCTTGAGCGCTAAGCGTAAGCGTCGGCGAAGGGGTCTCTTTCATGGCCTGAAGGGCGTTGCCGATTAAATTGACCAGTACCTGTTCCAGGCGTACCAGGTCGGCTTTTACCCAAAGCGTGTCCTCGGGCCATTGTTGTTCAACCTCGATGCGATCATCACGCAGTCGGCTCTGGAAGAGGCGCAAGGCGTAATCGACACAGGCCTGAACGGAAACCGTTTCCGGGTGGTCGCTGCTTTTACGGGAAAACTGGCGCAGCTGGGCACTGATGTCGGCCATCCGGTGGGTAAGCTCGATTATCTGCTCCAGATTCGCATCTGCCTGCTCCACACGGGACAACTCGATGAAGCGCCGGGCGTTTTCGCTGTAGGCGCGAATAGCCGCTAGTGGCTGGTTAAGCTCGTGGTTAATGCCCGCGGCGAGCTGGCCTAAAACCGCGAGCTTGGCCGCCTGGATGAGTTCGTCCTGGGTTTGACGCAGGTTGGCTTCTGCTCGGCGACGTTCATCTATTTCATCAGAAAGGCGTTGGTTGCTGGCAACCAGGTCGCGGGTACGTCTCTCAACGCTCATCTCCAGTTCATCGCGAACCCGGGCCAACGTCTGCCGCTCGCGCTCGGCAAATGTCTCGCGCTCACGGCGAAGACGAAGCCGTTGCCAGCCGATACCTGCGGCCAGGGCAACGATGCCATAGAGGCCGCCGGCCATTAAAGCGGCCACCCATTGGGCGTTTACGACGGGGCTAAGCGGCTTGAGTATATGCATTTGCCAGTTAAATTCAGGGATTTCCCGGGTCAGGTTCAGATAATGCCCGTCACTGAGCGGGCCGTCTTTAAACGTCACGACGCGGCTATGCACATTCAGGATGTCTTGCACCTGAATGCCGGAGGGGGGTAAGGGTTCTTGGCCGTAGCGTTTTGTTGCATGCAGTGACTGCCGCTGTTCGTCGGTCAGCGGATAAAGCGCACTCATGCGCAGTTCGGGTTGGCTGGCGAGGAAGATGATGTTGTCGTCATCGGTAACGAACAGGGTGGATTCCTGTTCAGCCCAACTTTCTTCCACGTCGTTGAGCAGTACTTTAATGACCAGGACGCCATCGGGGCGCGCGTCGGGTGAGGTGTCATCCAGCCATACCGGGGACGAGAAGTAATAACCGCGTTCCTGCGACTGGAGACCGAGTCCGTAAAAGCGCCCCTGCCCCCCTGCGATCGCATCCTGGTAATAGCTGCGAAATGCGTAGTTTTGTCCGATGAAGGTGTTTGGTCGGTGCCAGTTGCTGGCCGCGATTGTGTCAGCATTGCGGTCCAGTAGATAAACGTCAGAAACGCCAGAGGTAAAACGAAACCGATCCAGCAACAAATTGAGGGGCATCGGGTCCTGGCTGTCCGGCGAGGCGAGAAAACGCTGGACACCTTCGCGCGTAGCAAGCATCTGGGGAAGGTAGTCGTAACGTAACAGGTAGCCATTGAGGTTGGCGGCGGACAGGCGAAGTTCGTTTTCCGCCTCTTGCTGAAGGTTGTTCAGTGCCTGCTCACGGGCCAGGAGCGATGCTTGCCACATGCACAAGAAAAGCCCTAGCGTTACCACCATCAACCATAGATACCGCCAGCGGAATAAAGAAATGTTCATGCGGGTGCCGAACTCGTTCCCTGGGCACGGCGCAAGGCGCGCTGTGCGCGTGTTTCAGCACGAGCCACTTCCAGTAAACCATCCTCGACAAATACCAGGTGTTCGTGAGCGCGTGTACGTGCGTCTTCAGGGCGGCCTTCAATGATGGCATCCAGTAGAGACCGGTGTTGCTGCATCAGTTGGCTACGTGAATCCGGTTTGGCGAAGAGGTGGGCCAAATTATCCACGATACTTTGTTCAAGCAGATGGAAGATGCCGCGAATCGTATGTAACAGCAGAACATTATGGGCGGCTTCCGCAATCGCCAGGTGAAAGGCCGCATCCAACTTTGCTTCCTGGGCAGGGTCGGCACCGACAAATCCGCCGTCAAGTTCTTCAAAGCGCTGTATAAGAACGGCTTTATCGGCTGGCGTAGAGCGCAGCGCCGCGTAATAAGCCGAAATGCCCTCCATGGCGTCGCGGAACTCAAGCAGATCCAGGTGGAACTCTTTATGACGGGAGAGCATTTCCAGCAAAGGGTCGGTGTAACCACTATTAAGCGACTCTTCAACAAAGGTGCCTCCGCCTTGACGGCTGGTTAACAAGCCGCGAGCCGATAGTTTCTGTATCGCTTCTCTTAAGGAAGGCCGTGACACACCAAATCGTTCAGCAAGCTCACGCTCGGGCGGTAGGCGCTGCCCGGGCTTCAAACTGCCTTCTAATATCATGGCCTCCAGGCGCTCGGTGATAACATCGGCTAATCGCTGCTGGCGTAGCGGAGGGTAGTTCATTGAATGGCTCTCTAAATTGGTAAGACCAATGATAGGGTTGTCACGTAATGAACTCAAGCTGCCAGGCAGGACAGGGCGCTTTTGTCAGTGCTTCAAATGAACGGGGTTAAGTAGTCGGGGTGGTTTAAGTAGAATTTTTCCGCACACCCCTTGCGTCCTCGTCAGCAAAACCGTAAAGTACGCATCCGCTGCCGGGGACGCCCAGCGTTGCCAGCGGTGGATGAGGTGTAAAACCTCAGGTTTGTCAGCAGGTTAGGAAATCGAGCGTGGTTACTGTGTTATGTCACGCCGTCTCGTTTTTCGCCAATCAGTCATTGACAATCCTTCGGAAGTGCGTAGAATACGTCTTCCTCGCTGAGGCCAAGCAGTTCAACGGTTGGCCAGTTTTATAAAGCGAATGCTCTTTAATAATGTGATCAGGTAATTCATGTGGGCGCTTGCCGATGAGGGTGATAAATCACCAAATATCAAGGCAAGCGACTCGTCCAAGGTCTTCGGATCTTGAGAGAACGTTTGAAAACCTTGAGCCAAGTTTGGTTCGCTTTTGCTGTCCTTCGGGACGGTGAGTAAGAACCACAATGATTGTAAACTGAAGAGTTTGATCATGGCTCAGATTGAACGCTGGCGGCAGGCCTAACACATGCAAGTCGAGCGGTAACAGGTCCAGCTTGCTGGATGCTGACGAGCGGCGGACGGGTGAGTAACGCATAGGAATCTACCCGGTAGTGGGGGATAACCTGGGGAAACCCAGGCTAATACCGCATACGTCCTACGGGAGAAAGGGGGCTTTGGCTCCCGCTATTGGATGAGCCTATGCCGGATTAGCTGGTTGGTGAGGTAATGGCTCACCAAGGCGACGATCCGTAGCTGGTCTGAGAGGATGATCAGCCACATCGGGACTGAGACACGGCCCGAACTCCTACGGGAGGCAGCAGTGGGGAATATTGGACAATGGGGGCAACCCTGATCCAGCCATGCCGCGTGTGTGAAGAAGGCCCTCGGGTTGTAAAGCACTTTCAGCGAGGAAGAACGCCTGTCGGTTAATACCCGGCAGGAAAGACATCACTCGCAGAAGAAGCACCGGCTAACTCCGTGCCAGCAGCCGCGGTAATACGGAGGGTGCAAGCGTTAATCGGAATTACTGGGCGTAAAGCGCGCGTAGGTGGCTTGATAAGCCGGTTGTGAAAGCCCCGGGCTCAACCTGGGAACGGCATCCGGAACTATGAGGCTAGAGTGCAGGAGAGGAAGGTAGAATTCCCGGTGTAGCGGTGAAATGCGTAGAGATCGGGAGGAATACCAGTGGCGAAGGCGGCCTTCTGGACTGACACTGACACTGAGGTGCGAAAGCGTGGGTAGCAAACAGGATTAGATACCCTGGTAGTCCACGCCGTAAACGATGTCGACCAGCCGTTGGGTGCCTAGCGCACTTTGTGGCGAAGTTAACGCGATAAGTCGACCGCCTGGGGAGTACGGCCGCAAGGTTAAAACTCAAATGAATTGACGGGGGCCCGCACAAGCGGTGGAGCATGTGGTTTAATTCGATGCAACGCGAAGAACCTTACCTACCCTTGACATCCTGCGAACTTGTGAGAGATCACTTGGTGCCTTCGGGAGCGCAGAGACAGGTGCTGCATGGCTGTCGTCAGCTCGTGTTGTGAAATGTTGGGTTAAGTCCCGTAACGAGCGCAACCCTTGTCCTTATTTGCCAGCACGTAATGGTGGGAACTCTAAGGAGACTGCCGGTGACAAACCGGAGGAAGGTGGGGACGACGTCAAGTCATCATGGCCCTTACGGGTAGGGCTACACACGTGCTACAATGGCCGGTACAAAGGGCTGCGAGCTCGCGAGAGTCAGCGAATCCCTTAAAGCCGGTCTCAGTCCGGATCGGAGTCTGCAACTCGACTCCGTGAAGTCGGAATCGCTAGTAATCGTGCATCAGAATGGCACGGTGAATACGTTCCCGGGCCTTGTACACACCGCCCGTCACACCATGGGAGTGGACTGCACCAGAAGTGGTTAGCCTAACGCAAGAGGGCGATCACCACGGTGTGGTTCATGACTGGGGTGAAGTCGTAACAAGGTAGCCGTAGGGGAACCTGCGGCTGGATCACCTCCTTAAACGATGCATCATCCTCGCGGTAAGCGCTCACAATGAATTACCTGATCACGTGATAGAGCAAACGGTAGCTCATTGAGTTGTTGCCGATCTCACGATCTGTAATGACTGAATACCGGGTCTGTAGCTCAGTTGGTTAGAGCGCACCCCTGATAAGGGTGAGGTCGGCAGTTCAAGTCTGCCCAGACCCACCAAATTTGCGTAATACGTCGTTGCATTATTACTCGCATAGCAGGCTATGCATCGCAATAATGCGCCTAGTCTTACACAAATTTGCGTGTCGTTAGTATTGGGGCCATAGCTCAGCTGGGAGAGCGCCTGCCTTGCACGCAGGAGGTCAGCGGTTCGATCCCGCTTGGCTCCACCACTCAAGCTTGAAGTTAAAAGCTTGAAAAAGCCCAGCGTGAATGACATCAAAACCGTTATGACAAAGTTTTAAGCTAGGTGCTTGCGAGAAGGTTTTCTCTTCAAGCTTCCAGCTTAGGGCTTTCAGCTCTAAATGCTCTTTAACAATGTATATCATGCTGACAGGAACGTTTTTTTTAAGACGTTCCTACGTAATTGTTTTGTGATACGTCTCAAGCGTATCCGGCAATCGTTATCATT